>JAYSVE010000845.1:0-6867 GCA_043718725.1 Methylibium sp. | reverse complement strand
GCTACCTGCGCTGCGGCGCCAAGGTGTTGGGTGCGCCGGCATGGGACCCGGTTTTCCAGACCGCCGATCTGCCGCTGCTGCTGCGCTTCGATGAACTGCCGGCGCGTTACCGCAATCATTTTCTGGGCACCTGAGGCCTGGCGGACGAGCCGGCGGCCCAGGTCGCGGGTGACCCAGGTGCCATCGTCCAGCGGCAGATCGTGACAGGCACGCGGGTGGGTGCGCAACGCGGCGCCACGGCGTGTCGCCTGAATCAACGCACGCCCGCGCCCAGCCGCCGAACCCGGTACAACAAGCCCACGACGATCGCAACGTTGAGCAAATTCCACGCCATTCCATTGACGAACGCGGCGCGGTACGAGCCGGTCCAGTCGAAGATCGCCCCCGACATCCAGCCGCCCAGCGCCATGCCCAGCAAGGTGGCCATCAGCACCGTGCCGACCCTGGCGCCGGCCTCCTTCGGCGTGAAGTATTCGCGCACGATCAACGCGTAGCTGGGGACGATGCCGCCCTGGAACAGCCCGAACAAGATCGACACGACGTACAGCGACACCAGGCCGTCGTTGACCAGGAACAGCAGCAAGGCAATGCCTTGCAGCACCGAGCCGAGCAGCAGCGTGCGCAGGCCGCCGATGTGGTCGGAGATCACGCCCGAAACGAGCCGGCTGACGATGCCGAAGCCCAGCATCAGCGCCAGCATCTGCGCGCCTCGTGCGGCACCGTAACCAAGGTCGCCGCAGTAGGCCACGATGTGCACCTGCGGCATCGACATGGCCACGCAACAGCTCACGCCGGCAATGCACAACAAGGTTTGCAGCGCACCGGGCGACAAACCCAGCGGGCGCTCGGAGGCCAGGGTTGCGGTCGGTTGTGGTGACGCCAAAGACGCCCCCACGGCGGCCGGCACGGCCACCGGCGGACGCCGGCGCAACACCAGCGCCAACGGCAGCATCGTCAGCAGGCAAAACACGCCGACACCGATGTAGGTCGGGCGCCAGCCGGCGCTGTCGATGAAATGCTGCATGACCGGCGGCCAGACCGCGCCGGCCAGGTAGTTGCCGCTCATGCAGATGGCCACCGCGATGCCGCGCCTGCGGGTGAACCATTGCGAGGTGTCGGCCACCAGCGGCGCGAAGGTGGCGGCCGTGCCCAGCAGGCCGAGCATCAGCCCTTGCGCCAGGCTGAACTGCCACAGGCTGGTGGCCGAGCCAGCGGCGATGAACCCGCCGCCCAGGCCGAATGCGCCCAGCAGCACCGGCACCATCACGCCGAACCGGTCGGACAACTTGCCCATCAGGATGCCGCCCAGACCGAAGCCGATCATTGTCAAGGTGTAGGGCAGCGAGGCGTCCGAGCGCGACACGCCGAAGTCGGCCTGCACACGCGGCAGCACCACGGTCACCGCATACATGCCGGAGCCGCCGATCGTCATCAGCAGCAGCGACACGAGCAGGCGGGTCCAGGCGTAGCGCGATTCAATGCCCTGGTCGGGGCGCGGTGAGGCAGACATGGGGCCCGAGTCTACGGGCGCGGGCGCGGTCTTAAAATCGGCGCCCGAGATGACGCTGCTGCGGCGAATGTCGAAGCCCAGACCCCGGAGAAGCCCCATGCGCCACGCCTTGATTCGATCGCTTCTGGCCGCGGCCCTGGTGGCCGGCTGCGCCACCTCGACGGTGACCAACCCGGTCACCGGCCAGCCAGAGCGCAGCGTGATGAGCGAGGCGAGTGAACTCGCCGAGGGCAAGAAGGCCCACGCGCAGGTGCTGGCCGAATACGGCGTCTACGCCAACCCCGGGCGGCAGGCATATGTCAACGAGATCGGCCAACGCCTTGCAAAGCAGTCCGAGCGCAGCCGGCTCGAATGGCATTTCACCGTGCTCGACAGCCCGGAGATCAACGCCTTCGCGCTGCCCGGCGGCTATGTCTACGTCACGCGCGGGATCATGGCCTACATGGAGAGCGAGGCCGACCTGGCCGGCGTGATCGGCCACGAGATCGGCCACGTCACCGCGCGCCACGGCGCCCAGCGCGCGACGCGCCAGCAGACCGCCGGCATCGGCGTGCTTGCCGCCACGCTGCTGGGCGTGGCGCTGGAGAGCGCCGGCCTGGGCGGCGCGGGCCAGCTCGCCAACCAGGTGTCGCAGACTGTCGCGGCCAGCTACATCGCCACCTACAGCCGCGAGCAGGAACTGCAGGCCGACCGGCTGGGCGCCGAGTACCTGTCGCGTACCGACCTCGACCCGCGCAACATGATCGACGTGATCCAGGTGTTGAACAACCAGGAGCGCTTTGCCGCCGACACGGCGCGTGCCGAGGGCCGCGCCGCGCCGACCGGTGCCAACTGGCTGGCGTCGCACCCCAGCAACGACAAGCGCCTGCAGGACATCACCCAGATCGCCCAGAAGTACCAGGGCAAGTACGGCGACGAGGGCCGCGCGCGTTACCTGATGGCCATCAACGGCATGACCTTCGGCGACAGCCGTGAGCAAGGCGTGACGCGGGGCCGCAATTTTTACCATGAGCCGATGGGCTTTGCGCTCACCGCGCCGGCCGGCTGGAAGCTGCAGAACGCCCAGGACGCGATCACGCTGGTCAACGCCGAGGGCAATGCCGGCCTGGTGGTGAAGGCCGTGCCGGCGACGGCGGGCAGCACGCACGAGGAGATCCTCCGCAATGTGCTCAAGCCGGACAAGGCGAGTGCCGAACGCACGACCCTGAACGGCCTGGCCGCCACCCACTTTGTCGGCAGCCGCAACAACCCTCAGGGTCAGCCGCAGGCTTTCGAGGTGACCGTCGTCAGCGGGCCGGTGGGGCAGAACTACCTGCTCGGCTACGCCGCGAAGGACGCCGAGGCCTTGCAGCGCGCGCGCCCCAGGCTCAAGGAGGCCGAAGCCTCGTTTCGCCCGCTGTCCAGCGCCGACCGCGCCGCCGCACGGCCCTGGGTGCTGAAGACGGTCGCGTTCCAGCGCGGCGGCTTTGCGGCCCTGGCGCGCCAGTCGCCGTTGACGAGCTTCGCCGAGCAGCAATTGAAGCTGATCAACGGCGTCTATGCCGGCGGCGAGCCTGCGGTGGGGCAGTTGATCAAGGTGGTGGAGTAGCGGGGCACTCACCGGGTGGCCAGTGCGCACAGCATCACTGCAATGGCTCACGCACCGATTGGCGCCGCCGCCAACTTGCCGGCGGCGCACCGTATTCGCGCCGGAACGCGCGGTTGAACGCGGTGTCGGTCTGGTAGCCCACTTGCTCGGCGATGTGTGCCAGCGGCGCGTTGCTGCGGCACAGCAGGTTGGCCGCGAGCAGCATGTGCCATTGCGTGAGGTACTGGATCGGCGAGTTGCCCACCAGTTGTTGAAAGCGCTCGGCCAGCATCGATCGCGACGTGCCGGCTTCGCGCGCCAGCTCTTCCAGCGTCCACGCATGGGCCGGCCGCGCATGCAAGGCGTTCAATGCGGCACCGACGATGCGGTCACTCACGCCCACGAGCCAACCGGTGCGGCCCTCTGACTGCTCATTCATGTACAGCCGCAGCACCTCGATGAACAGCACCTCGGCCAGTTTGGCCAGCACGCCGGCACCGCCCGGCCGCGGCGAGCGCGCTTCGGCCAGCGCGTAGCGCACCGAAGCTTCCAGCCACACGCCAGCGTTCGAGCCGCGCACGTTCACGCGTACGATCGGCGGCAGCCCGGCCAGCAGCATCTTGGCCAGCTGGTGGCGCTGGCCGCGGCGCGGTCGGTTGGCACACACGGCCGCGTGACCGGCGTCGACCTGTCGGGCTTGATGGTCTGTGCCGCCGAACGCCGCGCGCACGAACAGGGCTTGTCGAACACCCGCTTCATGCGCATGGACGCTGAGAGGCTGGACCTGCCCGACGCCAGCGTCGACGTGCTGCTGTGCGCCCTCGGCCTGATGTACCTGCCCGATCCCGAGCGGGCGGTGCGCGAGATGCGGCGCGTGCTGCGGCCGGGCGGGCGCATCGCCGTCAGCGTGTGGGGTGAACGCGCACGCTGCGGCTGGTCGACGGTGTTCGGCATCGTCGAGACGGAAGTGACGAGTGACGCCTGCCCGCTGTTTTTCCGCCTCGGCCAGGCGGACGCACTCGCACGCTTGTGCGCCGACGCAAAACTGGAGCGCATCGAGCAGCGGCGTCTCAGCGTGACGCTTGGCTACGCCAGCGCCGACGAAGCCTGCGACGCCGCCTTCGTCGGCGGCCCGGTGGCACTGGCCTGGTCGCGCTTTGACGACGAAGCCAGGTTGCGGGTGCGCGCGCGCTACGCGCAGGCCATCGCGCCGTGGCGGATGGGGCCGGGCTACCGCATCCCGGGCGAATTTGTCATCGTCACCGGCGCTGCGCCGGGGCATGGGCCGGCCGCATGTGATGCGCCTTCGCATTGGATCGCCCAGGAGTGAACGCGTGCAAACGGCCCGGTGCTGACGTTGACAGTCTGCTTTGCAGGCGCTGGCATTGGCGCGAGATCGAGCCACTGGGGCATGCCGCTGCGCGAGTGTCCTCCGGGCCGGAAAAGACTCGGCCCTCCCCCTTTACCTCGCGCATCAGCACGCCCCAGCGGCCCGATCTTGTGCAATCAGCACCAATCCCCATGAGGCCACGGCTAGGCCACCCCGGCATCACGCGTAGGCGTTGCGCAGCGCTGCATCCTGCGTCTTGTATTCGACGAACTCGAACTGAAAGTCGCTGCCTTGCATGAAGTAGACGCTCTGGCGGTGCGCGGTTTCGCCGCCCCGGTGGTCCAGTTCGAACCCGGCCGCCTGCAAGCGGTTCACCACATCATTCACCGACGGCACGACGATGCCCACGTGCTTGATGCCGGTATGGTGCGATTGCCAATCGGGCCCGGCGCCTTCTCCGCCGCTTTGCAGGGCGATGTAGTGCTCGTCGCTGCCCACATGCACCCAGCGGATCGTCTTGCCGTACCAGGCCAGCGTGCCGCCGCCGCGCACGCGCCATTCGGGCAGCGCCGTGGTGATGAAGTGCAAGGCGCGGTCCATGTCTTGCACCGTGGCGTTGATGTGTTCGACGAAGGGGCGTTGGCTTGAGTGGGGCATGTTGATCTCCGAAGTTTGATGAACATGCCGCCACCCTAAAACCTCAACCGCACTTGAAGTCAAGAGGCGCCGGCGCCGCCTGGGGCCAGATTCGCGGTCATCCAGCGCGCGGCGAAGTCGACCAAATGGCGCGCATCGAGAAGTTCGCTCGGTGCCCCGCCCACGGTGGCGCGGGGCGGGGGGTGCGCGGCGAAATACGCCTTGAGGATGACGGCGAAGTAATCCTCGCCGGGGTGGTCGACGATGCCGTTCGAGTCGTCGAGCGTGTCGACCACGCGCACTTCGGCGCCGCTCTGGCCCATCACGACGCGGTGCCGGCGTTGGCGGCGCTTGTGCGGGACGTCGCACAGGTGCTCGGCATGGTGCAGCAGCGTCACCGTGTTGAGATCGGCGCCCAGGCGCAGCACTTTCCCGCCGGCGTCGACCAGGCGCTGCAACGGCGAGCCGGCGCCGTAGTAGTCGTCCCAGGGCACGTTGGCGACAAATTCGGCGGCAAGCCGGCCGCGAGCGGCGAAGCGGCCTTCCGGGTGGTCGGAGACGAGCGTGCCCTGGGTTTGCCGAAAGACTTCGGCCAAGGTGCCCACCTCGGGCTCGGCGGGTGTTGAGAGCATGTCGAACGCTGGCGTGCCTTTCAACAACTCGGCACGCTCGGCCTCGGGGCGCTCGTTGACCCAGGCCCAATCGTCCCGTGCGCCGAGCACCATCATCACCGTCCCGGCCGGCCCCATCGCATGGTCCAGCGCGCGCACCACGCCGGCTGCGCCGCCTTGCACCGGCCCCAGTTTGCGCAACGAGGCATGGACCATCAGCACCGCGCCGTCAGCGACCCCCAGGCGGCGCAGGCTCGCGACAAACTCACAGACCGAGAGTTCAGGCCGAGCCGAATCACCATGGCGCGGCCGGCGAAGCGTCATGCCACGCCCTCACCTGCGCCGCAGCGGATCGCGGATCAAGCCGATCTGCGGCGACGGTGCGGTCACGTTGGCGTCGAACGCATGTTCGACCATGCGCGCGCTGGTGAGGATCTTGCGCACGTAGGTCAGCGTCTCCAGGTACGGCGGCACGCCGCGGTAGCGCTCCACCGCGCCCTCGCCGGCGTTGTAGGCGGCGGCCACCAGCGACACGTCGCCCTCGAAGTAGGCCAGCAACCAGCGCAGGTAGGCCATGCCGCCGCGAATGTTTTGCGCCGGGTCGTAGGCATTGCGCACGCCGAAGCGCGTGGCGGTCTCGGGAATGAGCTGCATCAGCCCCCTGGCGTTCTTGGGCGACAGCGCCACCGTGTCGAAGTTGGATTCGGTCTCGATGATGGCCAGCACGAACTGCGGCTCAAGGCGGTACTCGGGCGCCATCTGCCGGACCAGGTCGACGATGTGCTTCGGCCCGCGCGAGACGACTTCGACGGCCGGCGAAAACGTCGCGCTGTCGGCCGCCCGCTTTGGCGGCGCCGCCACCGCGGCCAGCCTGGCCGTGGGCGGCGGCGGCGCCGGCGGGCGCATGCATTCGGGCACGTCGACGCTGGGCCCGCCCACGCTGCCTAGCATGCGCCTGGCCTGCTCGAAGCCCTGTTCGGCGGCGGCTTTGAAGAAGAACGCCGCCACCTGTTCGCTGCGCTCCACGCCGCGCCCGTTGGTGTAGAGCCAGCCCAGGTTGAACTGCGACTCAGCGTCGCCCAGGCGCGCCGCCTTGCAATACAACTCGGCGGCGCGAACCCCGTCGCGTTCGACACCCTCGCCGTGCTCGAAGGCCGAGGCCTCCTCGCGCAGCAGCTTGATCAGGGGGGTCGGGTCGGGGGACGCCTGGGCC
>JAYSVE010000844.1:0-2935 GCA_043718725.1 Methylibium sp. | reverse complement strand
TGGAGGCCACGCTCGACCGGATGAAGTCGGGCGTCTTCAAGTTCTCCGCGCGCGGTCTGGTCGACGGCGCGCTGGTGGTTGAGGCGCAATTGATCTGCACCATGCGCACGTTTGCCTGAAGCGCCCGGTTCACGCGCACGATGGCCGACATTCATCCCACCGCGATCATCGAGCCCGGCGCGGAGCTGGGCGAATCGGTGGCCATCGGCGCTTACGCGATCGTGCGCGCCGACGTGCGCATCGGCGAGGGCACGCACATCGGGCCGCATTGCGTGGTTGAAGGCCGGACCACGCTGGGCCGCGACAACCGGGTGTTCCAGTTCTGCTCCCTGGGCGCCGTGCCGCAGGACAAGAAGTACGCCGGCGAGCCCACCGAGCTGCAGATCGGCGACCGCAACACCATCCGCGAGTTCTGCACCTTCAACCTCGGCACCGCGCAAGATGTTGGCGTCACCCGGCTGGGCGACGACAACTGGATGATGGCCTACACCCACCTGGCGCACGACTGCCAGGTTGGCAACAAGACGATCTTCGCCAACAACGCGCAGATTGCCGGCCATGTTCACGTGGGTGATTGGGCCATCCTCGGCGCCTACACGGCGGTGCACCAGTTCGTGCGCATCGGCGCGCACGCGATGACCGGCATGGGCACGATCCTGCTGCAGGACGTGCCGCCCTATGCCACGGTGTCCGGCAACCCGGCCCAGGCGCGCGGGTTCAACCTCGAGGGCCTGAAGCGGCGCGGCTTCACGCCCGAGCGCGTGGCGGCGGTCAAGCAGATGCACCGCCTGATCTATCGCTCCGGCCTGACGCTGGACGCCGCCCGGGCCGGCCTGTCCGAGCTGTTGGGCAAGTTTCCCGAGGCGCAAGCCGACATCGAAATGATGTCGGCCTTCCTGGCCCAGGCGGCGCGCGGAATCGTTCGCTGACCGCTCCCTCATGATCCCTCAGGCACCCCGTTTTGCGATGGTCGCAGGCGAAGCTTCGGGCGACCTGCTCGCGGGCCTGCTGCTGGGCGGCATGAAGGCGCGTTGGCCGGACTTGCGCAGCGCCGGCATCGGCGGCCCGCGCATGACCGAGCACGGCTTCGACGCCTGGTGGCCGCACGACAAGCTGGCGGTGCGCGGCTATGTCGAGGTGTTGAGCCATTACCGCGAGATCGTCGGCATTCGCAACCAGCTGGCCGACCGTTTGCTGGCGGACCGCCCGGATGTGTTCATCGGCGTGGACGCGCCAGACTTCAACCTCGATCTCGAAAAGCGCCTCAAGTCGCAGGGCATCAAGACGATCCACTTTGTCAGCCCGTCGATCTGGGCGTGGCGCGGCAAGCGCATCGAGAAGATGCGCCAGAGCGCCGACCTGGTGTTGTGCGTCTTTCCGTTCGAACCCGCGCTCTACGCCAAGCACGGGGTGGCCGCCAGCTATGTCGGCCACCCGCTGGCCGACGCCATACCGTTGGTGCCGCCGCGCGCCGCCTGCCGCGCCGGGCTGGGCCTGCCGGCGTCGGACACCGTGGTGACGTTGCTGCCGGGCAGCCGCCGTTCCGAAATCCAGTACATTGCGCCCCGGCTGCTGGGGGCGGCCCGTGAGATGAACCGGCAGCGCCCCGGCCTGCGCTTCATCGTGCCGGTGGTGCCGGGCCTGCGCCACCTGATCGAGCCGTTGCGCCGACAACACGCGCCCGGAGTGCAGGTCGAACTGCTGGACGGGCATTCGCACGAAGCGCTGGCCAGTTGCGATGTCGCCCTGGTCGCCAGCGGCACGGCGACCCTCGAAGCGGCCCTGTTCAAGCGTCCGATGGTCATTGCCTACAGCATGCACCCGTTGAGCTGGCAGATGATGAAGCGCATGAAATACCAGCCCTGGGTTGGCCTGCCCAACATCTTGCTGAACGACTTCTGTGTGCCCGAATTCCTGCAGAGCGACGCCACCCCGGCCAAGCTGGCCAAGGCGGCGCTGGCCTGGCTCGACGACCCCGTGCGTTGCGCCGCGCTGACCGCGCGTTTCGAGGCGCTGCATCTGGAATTGCGCTGCAACACCGCCAAGGCGGCGACCGATGCGATCGAAAAGGTTCTTGCCGTTTAAAGGGGACCTGAGTTTCAGCGCGCTCGGCCTGATCGCCGGCGTGGACGAAGCCGGCCGCGGCCCGCTGGCCGGCCCGGTGATCGCGGCCGCCGTGATGCTCGACGAGCTGTCGCCCATCAAGGGACTCAACGACTCCAAGAAGCTGGGCCCGCGCACCCGTGAGCGCTTGTTCGACGAGATTCGCGCCAAGGCCTTGTGCTGCTGCATCGCCGAGGCCAGCGTCGAAGAGATCGACCGGCTCAACATCCTGCAGGCCACCTTGCTGGCGATGAGTCGGGCGGTCGACGGGCTGCGGCTCAAGCCTCACAAGGTGCTGGTCGACGGTAACCGCCTGCCGCCGTTGAAGGTCGCGGCGCAGGCCATCGTCCAGGGTGACGCCAAGGTCCGGGCGATTGCCGCGGCATCGATCCTCGCCAAGGTGCATCGCGACCGGCTTTGCCTGGCGCTGCACGAGCAGCACCCGCAGTACGGTTTCGACGGTCACAAGGGCTATCCGACGCCGGCGCACCTCGCGGCGCTGCGCGAACACGGAGCGTGCTCGCAGCACCGACGCTCGTTCGCGCCGGTGCGGCGGGTTCTCGAGGCCGGCGTGTCGGCGGACGGCGCGCTGTGCGTGGCCGTGCTCGTTGATGGATAAGGTCAGACTCGTCAACTCGCGTGACAACCCGTTGCTGGTGCGGCTGCGCAAGCACTTGGCCGACCCGGCCGCCTACCGCAAGATGGGCCAGGTGTGGATCGAAGGCGAGCACCTGTGTTCGGCCTGGGTCCAGCGCGGCGGCGCGGTGGCGCAGGCGGTGATCACCCAGGCCGCCTGGGCCACGTCGGCGCTGCGGAGTCTGGCCGGCCAGGC
>JAYSVE010000843.1:0-2947 GCA_043718725.1 Methylibium sp. | reverse complement strand
GCCCGGGCTGCTGAGCGTCAGCACCGTGTTGACGCTGCCCAGGCCGGAACCCTGGAACTGCGAGTTCTCGGCGGGCAGGTAGACCAGGTCGGCGCGGGCGCCCGCAGTGGCAAAAAGTGCCGCCGCCGCGATGGCCGATGCGATCAATCGCCTGTTGCTGTATTTCATGGGTAAACCTCCGAGATTGTGGGGTTGGACACTCAGTCCGCCGACGCGCGGCGCGGTTGGTGAAAGGCACTCTAAGACGCCCCGTTTTCGCCGCACATCAGCATCACCGCTGCGGGGTCGTAGGACAAAACGCTACCGGGTAACCCGGCTCAGGACCTTTGCTCCATCGAATGGTAGCGGTGAAACCCAATTCTGGCCAACCCCACCGGGCGCCAGCGTGAATTTTCGGCGCGCTGTTGCGGATACGCCGCGATCTGTGGACGGACACACGGCGCACACCCGGTAACAATTTTCCGACCGGCACGGCGCCTCGACGACCGCTTGAAACCGGTTGTGCAGGCGTCTTGAACGGCCTCGTCGGCAACTGTCCTACACCGGCGCTTGGAGTCGGCTGACACCGATGGCGCGTGCCTGCATCCACACTGGCCAGACGCCACCGGAGCCCCTGATGAACACGATGCCCAGCCCTTCCGAACGTCGCCAGGCGGCGACGCCACTGCAACGCCGCCTCACGGTGTTCGCGGTGGTCGTGGCGATCTCGCTGTTGTCGCTGTACGTGCAGGTGTTGCACGCCTCGGTGGCGCGCGCTGACGGATTGCGCGAGGGCCAGCGCACCGCGCCGAACCGCGCTTCGCCGAACAAGTCGATGACAACGATGCAGCCAGGCCGCACCGGACCGCGGCCGAACGCCGAACGGGCCGACGCTCGCGGCCGTTGATGCCTCTTGCATCGCCCGCTTCTAGATCGGCAAGACGTTCAGGAAAAACCGGCTCAACCAGCCCATGCCGTTGGCTTCGGCCTGGGCACCGCGGCCGCGGTGTTCGATGCGCACGTTGGCGATCTGGGCCGATGCCACCGAATTGCCCGGCTGGATCGCGCGCGGATCCACCTGGCCCGAAAAGCGCAGCACGTCGACGTTGTGATTGACGCCGATCTGCTTTTCACCCGAGACCAGCAAGTGGCCGTTGGCCAGCACCTCGGTCACCGTCGCGGTGATGATTCCGGAGAAATCGTTGGTGTTCTCGGTGCTGCCCTTGCCGGCAAACGAGTTGCCCGAGGTGCCCGCCACGCTGGCCCGGCCGAACGAATTGGCCGAGACCAGCGGAAAGGCGGTGATGCTGGCCGACAGCTTGCCGCCCTTGTCGATCGAGCTGGTGCTTTTTTGACTGGCGCTGACCTTCTCGACGATCTGCACCGTCAAGGTGTCGCCAACCAGCCTGGCGCGGTGGTCTTCGAACAGCGGCCGGTACTGGCTGGTCTGGAAGATCGCGCCGTTGTTGACGACCGGCGCCACCTGTGCCTTGGGTCGAACCATCGTCGGTTCCTGCACATCCACGGGCGGGCGCGGATTCATAATTTCGCAGCCGGCCAGCCCCGTGGCCAGCAGGCACAGCGCCAGCGCCCGGTTCAGCGAACGGCTCACAGTTGCCCCAGCCGCGCCAGCATCTGGTCCGAGGTCTGGATCGCCTTGGAGTTCAACTCGTAGGCGCGCTGCGTCTGGATCATCGCCACCAGTTCCTCGACCACGTTGACGTTGGAGGTCTCGACAAAGCCCTGTTGCAGCGCGCCCAGGCCGCCCTGCCCCGGCGCGCCCGAATTCGCGGTGCCCGACGCGGCCGTCTCGGCAAACATGTTCTGGCCCTTAGGGTCCAGCCCGGCCGGGTTCACGAAACTCGCGAGCTGAAGTTGCCCGACCGATTGCACCGCCGCTTGGCCCGGCAGCGCCACGCTGACCGTGCCGTCGGCACCGATCGTGATGCTTTGGGCGTTGGCCGGAATCGTGATCCCTGGCTGGACGACAAAGCCGTTGTTGGTGACCAACTGGCCTTGGGCACTGACCTGGAACGACCCGTCGCGGGTGTAGTCGGTGGTGCCGTCGGGCATCTGGATCTCGAAGAAGCCGTTGCCGCGCACCGCCACATCCAGCGGGTTGGTGCTCTGCTGCAGGTTGCCCTGGCTGAAGATGCGCGAGGTCGCGACGGCGCGCGTGCCCAGACCGACTTGCAGTCCGGTCGGCAGCGTCGTCTGCTCGGTGCTGTTGGCGCCGGCCTGGCGCAGGTTCTGGTACATCAGGTCTTCGAACACCGCGTGCGAACGCTTGAAGCCGTTCGTCGACACGTTGGCCAGGTTGTGCGAGATGGTGTCAAGCTGGGTGGCTTGGGCTTCCATCCCGGTCTTCGATATCCACAGGGAACGCATCATGGTGGGGCTCCGGTCGTTGCCGCTGATGATGTCGTGTCGGTTGGGTCCTCAAGCGTTGAAAAGAGACGTGGATGGCGGGCATCTTTGCGCTCCGGCGCTCTTGTGGTCCTGCGCTCGTGCGCTCTTGTGGTCTTGGTCTTGCGGCGCACTGGTTTGGTTTGGCGGTTGGATTTCCGTGCGCCGCTTGCGCGCGCCCGACTGCAGGCGGGCAGCCGGCGGCGCTTCGCTTCGGCGGTCGGCGGGTACGCCGACTGCCTTCCGGTGCTCGGTCTCGCGGCCCGTCGCAGAACTCGCTACGCTCGCTTCGCTCAACTGCGCTCAAACAGCCGCGACGAGTCAGTTGCTGATGCGCGCTGCGCGCGCGGCCCCGAGCCCTGCGCTCCTCAGCGCCTCAGAGGCGCGCCGCCGGCTGGGCGTGGGGCGTTAGGAACTGTCAGCAAATTACTTTTACAAGTTGAGTCGAACCCGATAGCATTGTGAGATGGTTGATGACGAGTCCAAGATCGCTGAGAAGTACGAAGCGCTTCGTGGCGTGATGGACGAGCAGATGCGCCGACTGTGGGCTGCGACAGAGGCT
>JAYSVE010000842.1:0-2949 GCA_043718725.1 Methylibium sp. | reverse complement strand
CCCAACGCGCGATCTGGAAGCGGCTGGGCAGCACGCGCGCCTTGCAGCCGTACTCGTGTTCGAGCCGGTGCGCCACCACCTCGAACTGCAACTGCCCCACCGCGCCGAGCAGCAGCACGCTGCCGGCCACCGGGCGGAAGACCTGAATCGCGCCTTCCTCGCCCAGTTGCGTCAGCCCGGCTTTCAACTGCTTGGTGCGCAGCGGGTCGGCGACCTCGACGCTGCGGAACATTTCGGGCGCGAAGAAGGGCAGGCCGGTGTATTGCAGCGCCTCGCCTTCGGTCAAGGTGTCGCCGAGTTGCAGCACGCCGTGGTTGGGGATGCCGATGATGTCGCCGGCATAGGCTTCGTCGAGCAGCTCGCGCCGCTGCGACAGGAAGCTCACCACGGTGTTGGGCCGCAGCTCCTTGCCGGAGCGCGTGACCTTCAGGCGCATTCCGCGTTTGAAATGGCCGCTGGCCACGCGCACGAAGGCGATGCGGTCACGGTGCGCCGGGTCCATGTTGGCCTGGATCTTGAACACCACGCCGCTGAGCCTGGGTTCGTCGGGTTGCACCACGCGCTGGATGGCGGCGCGCTCACCGGGGGGTGGCGCCAGGTCGACCAGCGCGTCCAGCACTTCGCGCACACCGAAGTTGTTGACCGCCGAGCCGAAGAACATCGGCGTCTGCCGGCCGGCCAGAAAGGCCTCACGATCGAACGGCGGCGCCGCATCGGTCAGCAGGCTGATCGCGCTCCGCGCCTGCGCGTACTGCATGCCGAAGCGCTGCGCGTAAGCCGGGTTGTCCAGGCCGGCCAGGATTTCGTCGTTGTTGTGGTTGCGGTCCTCACCCGGGCTGAACACGCGCATCTGCTTTTCGCGCAGATCCATCACGCCGTGAAACGCCTTGCCCATGCCCACCGGCCAAGTGAAGGGCACCACTTCCATGCCGAGTTCACGTTCGATTTCTTCCATCAACTCAAAGGGCTCCTGCACCTCGCGGTCCATCTTGTTGACGAAGGTCAGGATCGGCGTGTTGCGGGCGCGGCAAACCTGCAGCAGCCGGCGCGTCTGCGGCTCCACGCCGTTGGCCGCGTCGATCACCATCAGCGCGGCGTCGACGGCGGTCAACACGCGGTAGGTGTCTTCCGAGAAGTCCTGGTGGCCGGGCGTGTCGAGCAGGTTGATCACGCAGTCGCGGTATTCCATCTGCATGACCGAACTGGCGACAGAGATGCCGCGCTGCTTTTCGATCTCCATCCAGTCGCTGGTGGCGTGGCGACTGGCCTTGCGCGCCTTCACCGAGCCGGCGATCTGGATCGCGCCCGAGAACAGCAGCAGCTTTTCCGTCAGTGTGGTCTTGCCCGCGTCGGGGTGGGAAATGATGGCAAAAGTTCTTCTCCGCCTGACCTGCACTGCGATTGAACCATCTGCCATCAGAATTCTTCTCCCGTTGTGTCCACAGCGACGGTCGCATTGTTCAATGCGCTCGTCGACCTGCTTCATTGCCGCCGCTGGCGTCCGGTAGGGTGTCAACATGACGGGACAGAACCTCGCATTGTCACGCGAACGCGAGCGCGCGCGGCCAACGGCAGGGCTGAACAATGACTTCTGACGCTCCTGCCGAGTGCTTCGTGACGGTGACTTGCCCCGACCAGACCGAACCGCCAAACGAACTCACCGAGTGGGCGATCCGCCCACAGAACCAGCCCGGACCGATTCGCCGATCACATCAATGAATTGGCTGTCTCTTTGGACGGTGACGCCACGGGTTCAGGCTATTGTCAGGAAAGCGCCTGGTTCGCGCTTTCAGTTTTCGGCAGCCAGAGCCCGAGATGATTTGCAATGCGGGTGGCCGCGCCCAAATCCCAGTACGCAGGCGAATCTGGCGCGGAGGCCGGTTTTTCAATCAAAGCGCTGATGGTCTTCAGTATCGGCATCGTCCCGTGGTCGCCGGTTTCGGCGGCGTCTGCGAGGCCGAGTTCACTGCCGGCTGAATCTTGAGATATTCGAACGGTTGGAATGTGTAAGGAAGCCGCCTCCTCGCGAAATCCACAGTCACCAAATTCGATCAAACACTTGGCCTTGTCGAGCAGACCGAGGCGCTCAAGATACCCGGGAGCCAAAATACATTGGACGCCTGAAGCCTCTAGACGGTTCGTGTACCCACCGCTGTTCAGGTAGTTCATGGCTTCAACTTCAACCGGCCAGGCAACGGAAAGATCCTTGGCCAATTCAATAATGATGGAAACCACCTTGTCCAGAGTGCCAACTTCAAAGAAACGCTTCGTTGGCTCGACCCCGATCAAAACCAGCCCCAAGTTCTTGCCACTGACAACGCCACGAGTATCGGCGCTCGCAAACAATTCATCTGGGTCAGCGGCGTGCGGCAACGCATATTTAAGCATATCACCCACCAGGTTGCCCACACAAAGTACACGTTCGGAACTTATTCCTTCTTGATATAAGGAATAATAGTTGTCCATCCGATTAACGTACAGCATGTCGGAAATCTTGTCGATCAGTGCACCATTGATTGCATTTTCATCGCTGGCCTTGGAGTCGCGCTGGCCGCCGGCAATTCGAAAAAGGGGGCGGCCCTGTTTCTTTGCGAGAAGGCTGCATGCCAGCACCGCATCGCAATTTCCCATGGCAAGTATGGCTTGAGGATCGAATTCGATCAATATGTCTTCAAAGATCTCCATCACCTGGCGAGTTTTCAATCCAAATGAACCGGCCAATTCTCCGATGTGCAATCCCAGGAATGGCATCGGAAGTCCCTTGGAATCCATATCCCCGAATGAGAGATTCGACTCCTGTCCCAGGTGGACCGTCATCAAACGAGGCAATGCAGGAAACTTCAGGAAGATTTCGGCCAAGGTCCCTGCCTTGAGAAAATCCGACGTGGACGCCACAAGACAAATGAGTGGGCGACGCAATTCGCCGGATCTGTAGATCCGGCGCGTCGG
>JAYSVE010000841.1:0-2953 GCA_043718725.1 Methylibium sp. | reverse complement strand
CGCACAGGTCGCCGCGGCGGCCGGCACACCGGCCCGCTACCTGGCCGCGACCAGCGCCCAATGGCACGCCCTGGCGCTGGAATGCCCCGACACCGCGGCCTGCGAGGCTGCGCTGCGGCGCCTCGGTGCCGACGGCGCCACCTTCGAGGTGGTGCAGCGCGACGAAATGAAACGGATCGTCAGGCCTTGACGGGTGCGACGGCCCAACGACTTGACTCCACCAGCCCCTGCGAAAAGTGAGCGACGCGATGCGAACCCCCTTGTTGACCCTTGCCGTGCTGTGCGCCGCCCTGGTTGCGCCGCTGTCCCTGGACCTTCGGGCGCAGACCGCCAGCGCGTCGCCGAGCGCACGGGTCATCGTCAAGTACAAGGCCGATTCGCGGCTGGGGCGTATGCAGGCCTTGTCGGCCAGCGCCCAGCACACCGAACGCGCCTTCGCGCTCGGCCAGCGGGTCGGCCTGGCGCTGCACGCCGGCGCCGGCGTGGCCGACAGGACCCAGGTGGTGTTGGCCAGCGGCATGACGTCCGAAGCGCTCGCCCAGCGGCTGGGCCGCGAGGCCGAGATCGAATACGCCGTGCCCGACCGGCGCCGCCGCGCCCTGGCGGCGCCGAACGATCCGCTCTATGCCACCGGGCCGACGGTCGGCGCCAGCGCCGGCGGGCCGGCCTCCGGCCAGTGGTACCTGAGAGCCCCAGCGGGTGAAGTGAAGTCGTCGCTGGACGTCGAAGCCGCCTGGAACCTGACCACCGGCAGCCCCGCCATCGTCGTCGCCGTGCTCGACAGCGGGGTGCGTTTCGATCACCCCGATCTCAAGGCGGTGGCGGCCGGTGGCAACCTGCTGCCGGGCTACGACATGATCAGCGACGCCCCGGTCGCGAACGATGGCGGGGGCCGCGACAGCGACCCGTCGGACCCGGGCGACTGGCTGACCTTGGCCGAGGTCAACCAGGTGAATGGGCCGTTCTATCAATGCGACACGGTGGCAACCGACAGCTCCTGGCACGGCACTGCGGTCAGTGGCCTGATCGGCGCGCTGACCAACAACGGCGTCGGCATGGCCAGCGTGGGCCGCAATGTGCGGGTGCTGCCGGTGCGGGTGCTGGGCAAGTGCGGCGGCTTCGACTCGGACATCGTGGCGGGCATGCGCTGGGCCGCCGGCCTCGCGGTCCCGGGGCTTCCGGCCAACCCGAATCCGGCCCGCGTGCTGAACCTGAGCCTGGGCGGTGAGGGCCCCTGCGACCTCCAGGGCAAGACGCTGTACCACGACGCCGTCGCCGAAGTCAATGCGGCGGGCGCCGTCATCGTGGCTTCGGCCGGCAACAGCCTCGGCCACGCGGTCAGTTCACCGGCCAACTGCCCCGGCGTGATCGCCGTCACGGGACTGCGGCACCTTGGCACGAAGGTCGGCTTTTCCGACATCGGCCCGGAGATCAGCATCAGCGCGCCGGGCGGCAATTGCATCAACGAAACCGGCGCCTGCCTGTACCCGATCCTGACCACGTCGAACGCCGGCCTCACCGCTGCGGTGGCGAATGCCGCCAACGGGTCGATCTACACCGACGCCTTCAACATCAGCGTCGGCACCAGTTTCTCTGCGCCGCTGGTGGCCGGCACCGCCGCGCTGGTGCTGTCGGCACAACCGGCGCTCGCGCCGGCCGAAGTGCGGAATTTGCTGCGCGCTTCGGCCCGGCCCTTCCCCACCACAGGCGCTGATCTCGCGACGCTGCAATGCATTGCCCCGCAAGCCATCGGCACCGCGCAGATCGATCAAGGAGAGTGCTACTGCACCACCCGCACCTGTGGCGCGGGCATGCTGGACGCCGGTGCCGCGGTCCTGGGCGCCGTGGGCGTGCATGCGCGCATCAGCCTCAACTCGAGCGCGCCGCAACCGCTGGAGCTGTTGACGTTCAGCGCGGCGCCGACCCTGGTGCCCAACGGGCGCAGCATCGTCGCTTATCGGTGGGTGTTGACGGATGGCGGGGGCATCGTCGGCGGCTTCTCCGGCGCCACCGACAGCGCCACGGCCTTCGCCACCCCCAGCGCCGCTGGTCAGTTCAGCGTGAGCCTCACGGTGACCGACAACACCGGCGCCCGATCGACCGCGACCAGCACGGTCAACGTCGTGGGTCCGTCGGGTGGCGACGGCGGTGGTGGCGGCGCACTCGGCGGCGCCTGGCTGCTGTTGCTGGGCTTCGCGGTGCTGGCGTTGCGCGCCACAGCGGGCCAGCGCCGGCCCCGGTGATGCACCCCGTCGATCTGCCCATGCTGGCGCGCTGCCTGTGCGCCGGCGTGCTGGTCTGGGCGACCTCGCATCCCGCCGCGGCGGTGGCGCCCGCCGCCGAGCGGTCGTCGGCCGGCCTGATCGTGAAGCTGCGCGACGCGCCGCGCCCCATGGGCGCCTTGGCGCTCGCCGCGGGGGGTGCGAACCCGCGGCCCCTGGCGCAGGCCGAGCGGATGCGGCACCTGTTGAGCCAGGCCGGCCTCGGCAGCGCCAGCTTGCGCCCGGTCGGCCTGAGCGCGCAGTTGCTCGACTTCGGCGGCCCGCTCAAGGCCGTCGACGCCCAACGCATGGCCGAGCAGTTGCGCCAGCGTCCCGAAGTGGAATGGGTGACGCTGAACGAGCGCGAGCACAGGCTGCAAGTGCCCAACGACCCGCTGTTCGCGGCCAATGCCACGTCGACCGGGCAGTGGTGGCTGCAATCGGCCAGCGGCAGCAGTGCCAACGCGATCAAAGACCGGCGCCGCGGCGTGCCCGGCCTGCCCGCCGCGTGGGCCAGCACCACCGGCCATCCGCAAGCGGTGGTGGCGGTGCTTGACACCGGCATCACCCCTCACCCCGATCTGGCCGGCCATGTGCTGCCGGGCCACGACTTCGTCTCGCAAACTATCTACGCCAACGACGGCGGCGGCCGCGACACCGACCCCAGCGATCCCGGCGACTGGGTCAGCCAG
>JAYSVE010000085.1:0-2337 GCA_043718725.1 Methylibium sp. | reverse complement strand
GTGGTACAGCAGCGGCTTGGAGATGGCGCAGGCACGCGCCAGGTCGTTCATCGACGTGCCCGGGTAGCCCCGGCTCGCGAACAACGCGGCGGCGGCGCGAAGAATGGTTTCGCGGTTGCCGTCGAAATGCGACGAACGCGCGCGGGCCATCAGCGCTGGTCCAGGCTGATGAGTACCTTGTCGGTCAACGGGTGCGACTGGCAGCACAGGACGAAGCCCTGCGCCACTTCGGCGGGTGTCAGGCAGAAGTTGCGGTCCATGCGCACTTGGCCTTCGAGCAGCTTGCCTTTGCAGGTGGAGCACACGCCGGCCTTGCAGGCGTAGGGAACGTCCAGGCCGCTGCGCCGCGCGGCGTCCAGGATAGAAAGGTCGCTCAGGCGGAACTCGATCTGGCGGCCCATCCCGTCGATCACCAGCGTGACCTGCGCCTGGTCGGCGTCGCCCGCCTCGACGTGGTGGGCCGTGGCCGCGTTCACGTCGCCGAAGCGCTCGACGTGGATTTGCTGCGCGCCCAGGCCGGCCGCCTGGAGCGCGCTGACCGCGTCATCGATCATGCCGGCCGGGCCACAGACAAAGGCCTCGTCCAACGTCGCGGCCGGCACCAGCGTGCGCAGGAAGTCGCTGATGCGCGGTGCATCCAGGCGGCCATTGAACAGGGCTACGTCCTGGCTTTCGCGCGAGAACACGTGGTGCACGCTCAGGCGCGCCAGGTGGCGGTCTTTCAGGTCGTCGAGCTCATCGCGAAACATCGTCGTGGCGAGACGCCGGTTGGCGTAGATCAAGGTGCAGCGGCTGTGCGGTTCGCGGCTGAGCAGGGTCTTGATCAGCGACAGCATCGGCGTGATGCCGCTGCCGGCGGCGATGAAGACCATGTGGCGCCGTGCCATGGGCTTGACGGGCACAAAGAAGCGGCCCTGCGGGGGCAGCACTTCCAGCATCTGCCCCGCGTGCAGCGACCGCGCTGCCCAGCCGGAAAAGGCGCCTCCCGGCAGCAGCCGAATGCCCACGCGCAGCGCAGCGTCGTCGAGCCCGCTACAGATTGAATAGGAGCGGCGCAGGTCAGCGCCATCGACGATGGCGCGCAGCGTCAGGTATTGGCCTTGGGTGAATGCAAAGGTCGAGCGCAGCGCCGGCGGCACCTCGAATTCGACGACCAGGGCTTGGGCGTCGGTGTGCACACTGGCCACGCGCAGCGGGTGAAAGGCCAAGCTCATCAGATCGGCTTGAAGTATTCGAACGGTTCGCGGCAGGCCATGCAGCGAAACAGCGCCTTGCAGGCCGTCGATCCGAAGGCACTGAGTTGTTCGGTGCGTGCGCTGTCGCAACGCGGGCAGTGCAGGTCGCGCGGGTGAAAGCGCAGCGGCTGGGCGGCCAGTGGCGTGCCCGACCGGTGCGGCGGTGCAATGCCATAGCGGCGCAGCTTCTCTGACGCCGCCGGCGCGATCCAGTCGGTGGTCCAGGCCGGAGCGAGCTGTGTGCGCACCTGCACCGATTCGGCGCCGGCGGCCGTGAGGGCGGCCACGATGTCGTCGCGGATGGCTTCGATGGCCGGGCAACCCGAGTAGGTCGGCGTCACGGTCACGCTGACCGTGGCGCCAATCACCGTCAGGTCGCGCACGATGCCGAGTTCGATCACCGACAACACCGGCACCTCGGGGTCCAGCACCTGGGCCAGCGTCGCCCAGGCCTTGGCCGTGGTCATCGGGGTCGCAAGCACGCCGCTCACCACACCGCCCCCGGGAACGAGCGTGGCAGCGCCTGCATTTCGGCCAGCATGAAGCCCATGTGCTCGCTGTGTATTCCGCGTTTGCCTGCCGACAGGAACGCGCTGTCCGGCGGCGCCGCCAGGCCCGCCTCGCCCAGCACGGCCGCCGCCTTGGCGAACCAGGCCGGCTTCAAGTCGGCCCAGGATGGCCCCAGGCCACTCGCGACCGCCGCGGCATCGACCTCGTCCGGCGCGAACCACTCGACGGTGTAGGGCCACAAGTCGCGCAGCGCCTGATCGATGCGACGATGCGATTCGTCGGTGCCATCGCCCAGACGCACCACCCAGTCAGCGGAGTGGCGCTGGTGGTAGCGGGTCTCCTTGAGGCTTTTCGCGGCGATCGCGGCGAGTTGCTGATCGCTCGAATCGGCCAACCCGGCCCACAACAGCTCCATGAAGCCAGACCACAAAAAACAGCGCAGCAGCGTGCGCGCGAAGTCGCCATTGGGCAACTCCAGCATCGTCACATTGCGGTAGTCGCGCTCCAGTCGCAGCAAGGCGAGGGCGTCTTCGTCGCGGCCCCGGCCTTCGAGCTGGCCAGCCAGGCTCAGCCCCATGCGGGCCTGACCGAT
>JAYSVE010000840.1:0-2955 GCA_043718725.1 Methylibium sp. | reverse complement strand
AGGGCCCGGGCGTGACCCTGTTCGACGTGCTCTCGGCCACCGACTACGTGAGCCCGGCGATCGAGATCATCGACGCGCGCATCGAGCAGTTCGACCGTGACACCCAGGCGCCGCGCAAGGTGTTCGACACCATCGCCGACTTTGTCGCGAACGCCGGCATCGTGCTCGGCGGCCGGCCGGTGCGGCCGAGCGATGTGGACCTGCGCTGGGTCGGCGCCCTGCTCTACAAGAACGGCGTGATCGAGGAAACCAGCCTGGCCGCCGCGGTGTTGAACCACCCGGCCCACGGTGTCGCCTGGCTGGCCAACAAGCTGGCCGCTTTCGACGAGCAACTCCATGCCGGCGACGTGGTGCTCTCGGGCTCGTTCACCCGACCGACCCCCGCCCAGGCCGGCGACACTTTCCATGTCGACTATGGCGCGCTCGGCGGTGTCGGATTCCGTTTTGTCTGAGCGCCCTACGCCGCCGCGCAATCAAGGAGTCCCACATGACCGCCTCCGGCCACCAAGCCTTCATCCGCCCCGAGCGCTTCGCTCCCGCCGAGTGGGAGGCGCGCGTGCAGCTTGCCGCCGCCTACCGCATCTTCAACCACCTCGGCTGGACCGAGCTGATCTACAACCACATCTCGCTGCGCGTGCCCGGCCCGCAGGCGCATTTCCTGATAAACCCTTTCGGGCTGCACTACAGCGAGGTGTGCGCGTCCAACCTGGTCAAGGTCGACCCGGCCGGCGCCATCGTCGGCCACTCCGACTGGCCCATCAACCCGGCCGGCTTCAGCTTCCACGGCGCGATCCACGCCGCGCTGCCGAACGCGCATTGCGTGATGCATGTGCACACCACGGCGACGATGGCGGTGTGCTGCAGCCGCCAGGGCCTGTCGTTCAGCAATTTTTATGCGGCGCAGTTGTTCGGCAAGGTGGCCTACCACGACTTCGAAGGCATCACCGTGCACCTTGAAGAAGGCGAGCGCATCCTGGCCAGCGCCGGGGACAAGCCGGTGCTGCTGCTGCGCAACCACGGGCCGGTCACCATCGGCCACAGCCTGCCGAATGCGCTGTCGCTGATGTGGTTGCTCAACCGCGCCTGCGAGGTGCAGATCGCCACCCACGCGATCGGCGACCCGATCGCGATTGCCACGCCGGTGCTGGAAGGCTGCGTGCGCGACTCGCTTAACTTCAACCCGAAGTTCGGCGGCGGCCAGGACGCCTTCGACGCGCTGCAGCGCTGCGTCGACCGCATCGACCCGGGCTATCGGTTCTAGGAGGCTGTCGGGCCTGGCATCACGGCAGCAGCACCGCGCGCCCGCGAATGCGCCCCGCGCGCAAGTCGGTCAGCGTGGCCTGCGCCTGGTCGAGGCGGCGGGTTTCGATGGCGGTGGGGGCGATGACGCCGCTGCGCGCCAGCACCATCAACTGCGCCATTTCGTCGAGCGAGCCGACGTAGGAGCCGACCACGCTGACACCGCGCAGCGGCAAGGTGGGCAAGGCGATGGTCAAGGCGCCGCCGAACAGCCCCACGACGATGAGCTTGCCACCCTTGCGGATGGTCGACAGGCCCAGTTCGGCGGTGACGCCCATGCCGACGAAGTCGATCGCCGCGGCGAACCCGCCCTCGGTCTGGCTGAGCAGCCGGCGGCGCAGGCCTTGCTCACGCGGGTCGACGACCTCGCTGGCGCCGGCGGCAAGTGCGGCCTCGCGTTTGGCCGGGTCGATGTCGGCCGCCACCGGGCCAAAGCCGAACATCGCGCGGGCGATCGAGATGGCGGCCTGCCCCACGCCGCCGGCGCCGATGATCAGCAGCGGCTGGTCGCGGGTGATGGGCGCCGCCTTGCGCAGCGCGCTGTAGGCCGTCAACCCCGAGCAGGCCAGCGTGGCCGCAAAGGCTTGCGGCAGGCTGCCGTAGTCAAACAGATAGCGCGGGTGCGGCACCATCACGTGGTCGCTGAAGCCGCCGTGGCGGCACACACCCAGCGCGCGCGGCCGGTCGCATTGCTGCTCGATGCCGCGCCGGCACGGCGGGCAATCGTCGCAGCCGATCCAGCCGTAAACAACGCGGCGCTGGCCCTGCGCCGCCGCACCCGCCTCCGGGCCCGTGGCCACCACCTCGCCGGCGATCTCGTGGCCCAGGGTCAGCGGCAACGGCATGCCTTTGGCCAGGTCCAGGCGCTGGCCCTGGCCCAGGTCGAAAAAGCCTTCGGCGAGGTGCAGGTCGCTGTGGCACACGCCGCAGGCATGGACCCGCATCAGCACTTCGGTGCCGGTGGGGAGCGGCAACGGCTCGACCGCCGCCTCCAGCGGTGCGCCGATGCGGGTGAGGCGCCAACTGTGTTGCAGCGGCGTGCCGTGGCTGGGGTCGGCTGAGTCCATGGCGTTGATTTCCTCTTGCGCGGCGGCGCGGCGGCGGCCTTCGGCCGGGGCGTTGCAGATTGCACCCAAGCCGGTGGCCGCACAACCGGCCTTTCCCGCAAACCTCGGCGGCGGGGCAATGCGTGTGTCGCCCGGCCTTGCGACGCGACCCGCGCTGCGAAGTGCCGGTAGAACGCTCAGGCCAGCGCCGCCACTTCGTCGGCCAGGGCCAGCGCCGCGGTGAGGCCCGGCGATTCGACGCCGAAGAGTTGCACCAGGCCGGCCAGGCCGATCACGCCCGCGCCGATGACGACACCGCCGACACTGTCCATCAACGGTGGGCCTGCGGGCGGATCGCTCGTTGACAGGCGTTGGGTTCAGCGGACATGGAGCGGGACCGGAGTTGCCGCAGGCGACCTACTCCTGGCCGCGCTGCGTGGCCCGCCGCGGCGTGATTGCGTGCCTGGGGCTTCCAAGCTTCTCTGATGTTCAACAGAGCGGGCATCCGTGCCGTGAGCGTCTCGTCGTCCCACCTTGCTTACCGGGGATAGGAGCGTGACGATGGTGTCCACCTATTCGTAAGTGGACACCTATGCATCCCACATCTCCT
>JAYSVE010000839.1:0-2961 GCA_043718725.1 Methylibium sp. | reverse complement strand
CAGCTCGCTCAAGGCGACCGAGCGGCCCACCGCCCAGCGTGTCATGGCGGCGTTGCTGTAGTCCAGCGTGCCGACCTCCCCAAGCGCGTTGCGCAGGTCGGCGACGACAAAGCCACGCGTCAGGTTGGGCGGCGCCGGCAGTTCGCCCTGCGCCGCGATCAGCCGGGCGACCGACACCGAGCCGACGCTCCAGGCCTGCCCGTTGACGACTTGCTGGGTTCCGGCCCGCAACACCTGGGCCGCCGGCGCCGCGGTTTGCAGCGGCACCTCGAACGCCATCACATAGCGGCCGTTGTCTTCGCTCAGCCAGCCGCTGCGGCCGGTGTCGAACAGCGCATGCCATTCGTTCCACGTGCCGTCCTGGTAGCGGTACTGCAGCCGGCCCACCAGCGTGAAGGCCGCTCCCTGGGACTTGCCGGCAGCGCCCAGTTGCAGCGGCGAATGGTCGTCGAACAGCTCGGCGCTTTCGCCCGTCTTGCGCAGCGCGTCGCCCTCGCGCACCACGGTGCTGCGGCAAAACCCGCACACCGCAAAGGCCGACGCGGCGGATGCGAAGTCGACCGGCGCGCCGCAGTTCGGGCACGCGGCGCGGTAGGCGCGCTGGGGGCTGGGCGGGGTGGCCAAGAGGCAGCGGAAATGCGGCTGCCGTCAGACCAGCTTCTTGAGCAACTCCGCCTTCTTGAGGTCGAACTCTTCCTGCGTGACGATGCCTTTGGTCTTGAGCTCGGCGAGCTTCTCGAGCGTCGCCATCACTTCTTCAGGCTTGACGCCCACTGGCGAGGCGGCCGGCGCTTGCGCGGCCGAGCCTTGCAGTCCCTGAGACAACTGCTGCGCCATCACCTGGCCCAGCGCGACGCCGGCGCCCAGCCCCATCGCGTCGCCGGCAATCCCGCCACCCCCCTGGCCAGACCCTTCGGCGAACTTGGGGATCGCCTGCGCGGTCTGGTACTGCATGAACTTGGCCATGTCGCCGCCGACCATGCCCATGCCGATCTTCTGGTCGAGGATCTTTTGCAGCTCTTCGGGCAGCGAGACATTCTGCAAGGTCACGCCTTCGAGCTTGAGGCCGATGGCCGCAAACGACGACGCGGTGGCGGCATGCAAGGCCTTGGCGAATTCGATCTGGTTGGCCGCCAGGTCGAGAAACGCCACGCCGCTGCCGGCCACGGCGTCGGAGATGTGCTGCAGCATCAGGCCGCGCAACTGGCCGTCGAGTTCCGTCACCGTGTAGGCCGCGCGGGTGCCGGAAATTTCGGTGTGGAACAGCTTTGGGTCGGCCACCCGGTAGCTGTAGTTGCCGAAGGCGCGCACCCGCACGGCGCCGAAGTCCTTGTCGCGAATCGTCACCGGCTGGGTCGTGCCCCAGCGCTGGTCGACCTGTTGGCGCGTGCTGAAAAAGTACACGTCGCTCTTGAACGGGCTCTTGAACAGCTTGTCCCAGTTTTGCAGGTAGGTCAGCACCGGCAAGGTGGCGGTGGTGAGGGTGTAGCGGCCGGGGCCGAACATGTCGGCGACCTTGCCCTCGTTGACGAACACCGCCATCTGCGATTCGCGCACCGTCAGCGACGCGCCGTTCTGGATTTCGAGGTCGGCCATCGGGAAGCGCCAGGCCAGCGTGCCGTCGCTGGCCTCGGTCCATTCGATGATGTCGATGAACTGTTTCTTGATGAAATCCATCAGCGCCATGAAGGGGTCCTCCGAGAGAATGTCGGTGAATGATAGTGGCGAGTCGGGCGCGCGCAAACCCAAATCGGCGACGGCGACTCTCTGGCGGCACCGTGATGCGGCTGGCGTGCGCGCCGACCGGTACGAGCGCTTTCGCGCCGTCCGGACCACCGGCGCAAAACCGCGGCGCTGGCCGACTTTGCGCGGGGGTCGCGCACCGGCGGCGGCTTGGGTTCAATCGATGCGGCAGGGGCGGGATTGCCATCCGCGTCTGCGGCGTCGGAGTCTGTTGACGGACACGGTGGCCCGTGTTCCAGTCCCGCAGGTGACCCGGCCCGCCAAGGGCGGCCGGCTGCCTGGCACACCGAAGAACTCGCATGACTGAAGCGCACCCTCCGCCAACAACTATTGCCATCGTCGGCGCCGGCCCCGTCGGCCTGGCGTTGGCCCTGCTGGCCGCCAAGGCACTGCCCGAGGCCGAGGTGACGCTGTTCGATGCGCGCGCGGCGGACAAGGATGTCTCGGACGACCCGCGCACCCTGGCCATTTCGCTGGGCAGCGTGCAGTTGCTGCAGCGCCTGGGCGCCTGGCGGGCCGACCTGGCCCAGCCGATTCTGCAGGTGCATGTGTCGCAGCAGCCGCCGTCTCTGGGCCCCTTGCTGGGCATCTGGCTGCGCGAGCCCGAACTGCGCATTCGCGCCATCGACGAGGCCGTTCCCATGCTCGGCGCGGTGTTGAGCTACGGGCACCTCGTGGCGCCGTTGCAGCAAGCCTGGCTGGCGGCCGCCCAAGACGCGCCGCGGCGCCTGCACAGCCGCTTTGGTGTGACGGTGGCGGCGTTGAAGAACATCACCGGCGGGGTCGAGGTCGATGCTGGCATTGCCGAACGCTTCGACCTGGCGGTGGTGGCCGAGGGCGGCGTGTTCACCGAGACGTCGCGCAGGGCGCTCGGGTCGCCGGGCCGGTCCCCGATCCGCCACGACTACCAGCAGACCGCCTGGGTCGGCCAGGTCGACTTCGAAGCCGGCGCGGCGCAGGGCATGGCGGCCGGTGTGGCGTACGAGCGCTTCACCCGCCACGGCCCCGCGGCGCTGCTGCCGCTCAAGGGGGGCCGGGCCGCGCTGGTGTGGTGCGTTGCCACGCCGGACGACCCGGTGCGCGACCTGACCGATGCGCAACGTGTGGCGGTGCTCAACAGCATCTTCCACCCGACGGTGGGCCGCATCGCGGCGGTGTCGGCGCTGAAGCCTTTCGCCCTCGGGCTGAACGCCGAGCGCAGCCTGACCGATCGACGAT
>JAYSVE010000838.1:0-17236 GCA_043718725.1 Methylibium sp. | reverse complement strand
CGGCGGCGTTGCGGCTGGCGCGCTTCAATTCCAACCTCGCCGTCGTCGACAAGCGGTTCTTCCAGGGCCTGCCGAGCCCCGCTGCTGCAGCCGTGGTCATGGGTTTCATCTGGGTGATGGACGACGCCGGCTTCAAGGGCTTCAAGGAAGGCCCGTGGCTTGGGTGGACGGCCTTTGCCGTCACGCTTTACGCGGGATTGACAATGGTGACGAACGTTCCCTTTTACAGTTTCAAGGACCTGAGCCTGAAACGGTCGGTGCCATTCATCGTGATTGTTGCGATCGCCTTGGGCATTGCCGTCATCAACATCCATCCGCCGCTGGTTCTGTTTGCGGTGTTTCTGGTTTATGGCCTGTCTGGCTATGGCGTCTATGTCTGGAAGCGCAAGACCGGAAAACCGGTCAGCGTGATTGCCACATCCACCGACGAGCCGGACGAGCAAGGCCTGCATCGTTGAGCGCCAACGCGTCGTGGCAGCCACGTTGCCGCCGCCGGGGCATGCTATATTTGATTTCATGACGTCCTCGACCATTCTTCTGCTAGCACTTGCCCTGGGAGTACCACGGGCTCGCTGATCGATCACGTCAAATCGATTTCACCTCAACGGCCCGTTTGCAACCTGCAGCGGGCCGTTTTGTTTGTTGGGTTTTCGGGTTGCGTACTAAACACAGAAGGAATCGAGATGCTGGACCGACCGCACGAAAAGTACCGAGCATTTGCCCCCGTGGCTTTGACCAACCGCCGCTGGCCCGATGTGGTGCTGACCCGCGCGCCGCAGTGGTGCAGCGTTGATCTGCGTGATGGCAATCAGGCCTTGATCGAACCGATGGACGTCGAGCGCAAGCTGCGAATGTTCGAGATGCTTTTGCGCGTCGGATTCAAAGAGATCGAAGTGGGCTTTCCTTCGGCATCGCAAACCGATTTCGACTTCGTCCGCAGGTTGATCGACGAACATCGGGTGCCCGACGATGTGACGATCCAGGTCCTCACGCCGGCCCGCGAGCCCCTGGTGCGCCGCACCTTCGAGGCCGTTGCTGGCGCACGCCGGGCTGTGCTGCACCTGTACAACGCCACGGCACCGGTGATGCGCACGGTGGTGCTGGGTCTGAGCGAGGACCAGACGGTGGAACTGGCTGCATCACACGCTCGCTTGGTGCGAGCGCTGGCCGAGCAACAGGCGCAGACCGAATTCGTTTTCCAATATTCGCCCGAGATGTTCTCCGGCACCGAGCTTGGTTTCTCCAAGCGCGTTGTCGACGCGGTCACCGACGCCTGGCAACCGACGCCGCAGCACAAGTGCATCATCAACCTGCCCTCGACGGTGGAGCACTCGACGCCCAACATTTTTGCCGACATGATCGAATGGATGCACCGTCACCTCGCGCGGCGAGACGCCATCGTGTTGTCGGTGCATCCGCACAACGATCGCGGCACTGGCACGGCGGCGGGCGAGTTCGCATTGATGGCCGGCGCCGATCGCATCGAAGGATGCCTGTTTGGCAACGGCGAGCGCACGGGCAATGTCGACCTGGCCAACATCGCGTTGAACCTGTACACCCAAGGTGTGGCCCCGGGACTGGACTTCTCCGACATCGACGACGTGCGTCGCTGCGTCGAGTACTGCAACCAGTTGCCGGTTCACCCGCGCCATCCGTATGCCGGCGACCTGGTTTACACGTCGTTCTCTGGCTCACACCAGGATGCCATCAAAAAGGCCTTCGCCCAGCGCAAGGATGGCGATATCTGGGACATGCCGTACCTGCCGATCGACCCGAAAGACCTGGGGCGCAGCTACGACGCCGTCATTCGTGTCAACAGCCAGTCGGGCAAGGGCGGCATCGCCTACCTGCTCGAAGCGGAATACGGGCTGGAGCTGCCGCGTCGCTTGCAGATCGAGTTCAGCCAAGTGGTGCAGGCGGTGATGGATGACGACGGCAAGGAGTTGTCGGCAGCCCAGATCTGGCGCATCTTCGAGACTGAATATGGGTTGAACCAGGCATGTGACGCGCGGCTTTCGAACCCCTCGATCACCCAAGGCGGCGATGGCGTTGTCACGGTCCTCGTTGGGCTCGAAATCGATGGCCAGTCGGTGCATGTGCAGGGCCGAGGCGACGGACCGATCGACGCCTTCGTCGCCGGCTTGAACCAGCAGTTGGCGGCTGGCATTCGGGTGTTGGACTACCACGAACATGCCATCGGCAGCGGCGCCGATGCGCGGGCCGTGGCCTACCTCGAACTTCGGGTTGGCGACTCGGCGACACTGTTCGGCGTCGGCGTGGACACGAGCATCGTTTCGGCATCGTTGCAGGCCATCGTGAGCGGATGGCGCCGTGCGCTGGCCCTCAGGTCCGCTGGAAGCCGCCTCGAGGCGCTCGCCTAAGATTCACTTCACTATTCAGGAGCAATCGATGACTGAGAAACTGATTATTTTCGACACCACCTTGCGCGACGGTGAACAGTCGCCCGGGGCGTCGATGACCAAGGACGAAAAGCTGCGCATCGCACGCCAGTTGGAGCGGTTGAAGGTCGACGTCATCGAGGCCGGATTTGCCGCTTCGTCGAATGGCGACTTCGAGGCGATCCGGGCCATTGCCGGCGCGATCAAGGACGCCACCGTGTGCTCGTTGGCGCGTGCCAACGACCGGGACATCTCACGAGCCGCAGAGGCGCTCGTGGGTGGCAATTCAACGCGCATCCATTTGTTCCTGGCAACCAGCGCGTTGCACATGGAAAAGAAGCTGCGCATGACGGCCGACCAGGTCCATGAGCAGGCCAGGCTGTCGACACGTTTTGCGCGCAACCTGTCCGGCGATGTCGAGTTTTCTCCCGAGGACGGCTATCGCTCCGACCCGGACTTTTTGTGTCGTGTGCTCGAGGCCGTCATTGCCGAAGGTGCGACCACGATCAACATCCCCGACACGGTGGGATACGCGGTTCCCGAGCTGTACGGCAACTTCATCCGCGACCTTCGTACCAGAATTCCGAACTCGGACAAGGCGATCTGGTCCGTGCATTGCCACAACGACCTGGGCCTGGCGGTGGCAAATTCGCTCGCCGGGGTCAAGATCGGCGGGGCGCGCCAGATCGAGTGCACGATCAACGGCCTTGGCGAGAGGGCGGGGAATTGCTCGCTGGAAGAGGTGGTGATGGCGGTCAAGACCCGCAAGGACTACTTCGACCTGGCGATGAACGTCGACGCCACGCAAATCGTTCCGGTGTCGCGTCTGGTTTCACAGACCACCGGATTCGTGGTTCAGCCGAACAAGGCGGTCGTTGGGGCCAATGCATTCGCGCATGCCTCCGGCATTCACCAGGACGGTGTGCTCAAGGCCCGCGACACGTACGAGATCATGCGTGCCGAAGATGTCGGCTGGGCAACCAACCGAATCGTCCTGGGCAAACTGTCCGGACGCAATGCCTTCAAGCAAAGACTTCAGGACCTGGGCATCCAACTCGGCTCCGAAGCCGAAGTCAATGCGGCTTTTGCCAAGTTCAAGGAACTCGCCGATCGCAAGAGTGACATCTTTGACGAAGACATTCTCGCGCTGGTGATGGACGAGGCGGTGACGACCGAACACGAACACTACCGACTGCTGGCACTTGCACAGCGCTCCGAGACCGGTGAGCGCCCCCATGCCAAGGTCGCATTCGCGGCCGGCGAGGTAGAGCACCATGTGGAAAGCGACGGCAATGGGCCGGTGGATGCGAGTCTGAAAGCAATCGAAACCAAGGTGCAAAGCGGCGCGGAAATGCTGCTTTATTCGGTCAATGCGATCACCTCGGGAAGCACTGAATCTCAGGGCGAGGTGACTGTGCGCCTGCAGCACGGTGGTCGGGTCGTCAACGGGGTCGGGTCCGATCCGGACATCGTCGTGGCCTCCGCCAAGGCCTACCTCAGCGCACTGAACAAGTTGCACAGCAAAACCGAACGCGTGCCCGCACAGGGCTGATGGCGTGCCGAAAGGCACATTGCCGAGAACCAACATGAGGAATAGTACGTAAGTTTTTGATCTTGCAAACCTTTTTGGTCGAGTAAACTGGCAAGCATGGATGGCAGGGAGTTGCTGTGAAGTCGATCCGAAGCTTGCTTTCCGGTGCGCTGGTGCCACTGTTTCTGGCCCTTTCGGTGGCAATGCCATCGGTTGCCGCCGCAACCAGGCAGGTCAGCGCCAAGAAGAAGGTTCATTCGGTCATCAAGGTCGCCCCGGCGCTGCGTGGTCAGAGCCGAATGGTGCTGCGTCACGGCAAACGGGTCCTGGTGCATCACCCGATCTCGACCGTGCGGTTCGAGCCTGCCAAGCCATCGATTGGCCAGCTGACCGGGCTTCACCATATTGCCGATACCTTGGACCTGAAGTCCAGTGTTGCACTGGTGCTCGACCAGGACACCGATGAGGTGTTGTTCAGCAAGAACCACTTGGCAGTCTTGCCCATCGCGTCGTTGACGAAGCTGATGACGGCCATCGTGATCGCGGAGTCCGGCCAGCCCATGGACCAGATCTTGAGCGTGACCGATGACGATGTGAACACCGAAAAGCGCAGCCGCTCGCGCTTGAGGGTCGGCACAGAGTTGACTCGCGAAGAGATGTTGCGACTGGCCTTGATGTCCTCCGAGAACCGTGCGGCGCATGTGCTCGGGCGCCAGTACCCGGGCGGCCTTGAGGCTTTCGTGAAGGCGATGAACCGCAAGGCCGTCAACCTGGGCATGGGTGCGACCCGGTTCGTCGAACCCACGGGTCTGTCAAGCGAGAACCGCTCCAGCGCCAGGGACCTTGCCACGCTGGTGAAGGCCGCATACCGGCATGCCGTCATCAGGGAGATGTCTACTGCGCCGAGCTATCAGGTCGAAGTAGGCCAACGGCCGGTGCACTTCGTGAACACGAATCGACTTCTGAGCAACCCCGATTGGGAAATCGGATTGCAAAAGACGGGCTACATCAGCGAGGCAGGACGTTGCCTCGTCTTGCAGGCCCGCTTGGCGGGACGCCACCTGATCATGGTGTTTCTCGATTCCGCCGGAAAATACTCGCGGATCGGTGACGCCGAACGCGTGCGCCGCTGGCTGGAGGAGTCATCACAGCCTGCGCCGGTTCGACAAGCCGCCGAGGTTTCCAAGTTCGCTTCCTAGCCTTCCCTGAGCAGCGGCGACGCTCTCTTGTCGTCACGCTGGGGTCGCGTTACGCGCGCCGGTGGCCCAGCGACTGCGAGATCTGCTTGGCCGTGGCCTTCAAGCGCTCCAGCCAACTCTCTTCGAGCCGGTCCGCCGGGGCTGAGATCGACAACCCGGCAATCAACTTGCCCTGGTCGTCGAGAATGCCCGCCGCCATGCAGCGCACGCCCAACTCCAATTCCTCGTCGTCCCGCGCCGTGCCGTTCTCGGTGACGCGGGCGAGTTCGCGCTCCAATGCAGCCAGGTCGGTGATGCTGTTGCGCGTGTGGCCGGCAAGGCCGGTCCGCGTGGCGTAGGCGCGCACGCGGGTCGCGTCGTCGTGGGCCAGGAAGAGTTTGCCCACCGACGTCAGGTGCAAGGGGGCGCGGCCGCCGATGGCGCGCACCACCTGCATGCCGGAGCGTTCGCTGTAGGTCCGTTCAATGTAGACAATTTCGTCGCCCTGGCGCATCGACAGGTTGACGGGCTGGTGGGTCAGCTTGTGCAGATCCCGCATCGGCCCCAGCGCCGCGTCGCGAACGTCTAACCGGGCCTTGACGAGATTGCCGAGTTCGAGCAAGCGCATGCCCAGGCGGTAGCTGCCGGCTTCCGGCCGATCGACATACCGGCCGATGGTCAGATCGTTGAGGATGCGATGGGCTGTCGACGGGTGCAGGCCGGTCTGCTCGCTGATCACCTTGAGGGAGACAGGATCCTGGTACGACGCGAGCAAGTCCAGCAGGGCAAAGCTGCGCGCCAGCACTTGAATGGTCGGGGACTTGGCATCGTTCTTGGCCATGGCGCTGATTCTCGCTCAAGCTGGCGAGCATTTTTGCATGGCGAAACGGACGGGTGCGATTCGATATGTGTTTCAGACGAAGCCGTGCACCGCTGCGACACCGGAACGAACCGCACCTTCCAGCGTGGCCGGATAAGGACCATCAACATGGTCCCCGGCGGCGTGCAGGCCAGGCGCAACCCGCGGCGGTGGGCGCTGCAGCCCTGGCGTGCAGCGAAACGTGGCGCGTTTGTCAATCAGCGTCTTGACATGTTCCAAGGCGCTGTGCAGGTGCGTCGTGAGCTCCCGACCGGCTTGCGCCAGGACCGCCAGTTTCGTGGCCTCCATGCCTTGATCGACCCAACTCTGCGCGCCGCTGATCACAAAGGCCAGCAAGCCCTCGGCAGAGCCCAACTGGCCTCGGTCAAAGACGAATTGCGCGGGTGCGGTGGGGCTGGCCACCATGGCCAGCATCGGCTGCGGCAGCCGGGCTCCCGCACTGCGCATGTAAACAGTGACTATGGGTTCATACCGAAGCGAGCGCGCGATGCTTGCCCAATCGGGCGCCACCGGCTGTGCCAGACGTGCCGCTTCGCCGGGCGTGGTGGCCAGCACAACGCCGTCGAAAGCCTGGCCATCGACACGCCATGAAGGGCCGCGGGCGCGCAGGTCGTCGACGCGATGCGAGAGCTCAATCCTCGCGCCGTGTCGCCGCAGCCAGGCTGCGGCCGGTTCGGGAAGGACTTCGCTGAGGCTGACGCGGGGTAGCAGCAGGTCCGCCGAGCCGGCACCTGAAAACAATGCATCCTTGAGCACCCGAAGGAACACCGTGCCACTGGCCTGCGTGGCAGGCGTGTTCAACGCGGCGATGCACAGCGGGTCGAGCAGCCCGTCACGAACAGCGCGAGGCAGACCGGCCGTGAGTTCGGCCACCGTGCGCTGCGGATCACAGCGAAATCCAGTCAGGAACCACCCGCCTGCGGCTGCCAGCAGCGCCGCCTTGTCGCGCCAGTGCCAGTCTGCGTGGCGCAGGACCGCCGCTGCGAAGGCTGGCGCCGGCGAGCCCGGACGGAGCCGCAGGCCACGGCCGCTCGCATCGGTCAAGCTCAGCGGGCTGCGCAGCACGACATCGTCGAGCTTGACGCCAACGGTGCGCATCAGCCGCTGGGTCTCGGTGTAGGCGCCGATCATGATGTGCTGCCCGTTGTCGAGCAGCAGGCCGTCGATTGAGACACCGCGCGAGCGGCCCCCGAGTTGGGCCGACATTTCGAACAGCGTCACCGCATGCCCAAGTGTCGTGGCTTCGACGGCCGCGGCAAGGCCGGCCCAGCCACCGCCGACGATGGCCACTTGTCGAGCGGGCGCTGGCACTAGCGACCTTGCCAATGGGTGCGCATCGCAATCCAGAGCTTGCGCAGCGGCGTTAGCGAAGTGCGCTGGTGCAGGACCTGAAAGTTTTCGGCTTCGATTTCGCGCAACAAGGTGCGGTAGATGTTGGCCATCATCAAGCCGGGTTTTTGGGCGGCACGGTCGACTTCGGGGAGCACAGCCAACGCTTCATCGTAGGTTCGATGGGCGCGTTCGGCCTGGAACTTCATCAACGCCGTAAAGCGCGCGCTGTAGCCGCGGTTGAGTACTTCCTGGGCCTTCACCTCGAACTGCTTGAGTTCGGCCATCGGCAGGTAGATGCGGCCGCGGCGGGCATCGTCGCCGACGTCACGAATGATGTTGGTGAGTTGCATCGCCTGGCCCAGCCGGTGCGCATAGGTCACCGTTGCGGGATCGGTGCGCCCGAATATGTTGGCCGCAACCTCACCCACGACACCCGCCACCAGGTGGCAGTAGCGCGCCAGGCCCGCGAAGTCAAGGAAGCGCGACTGGTCCAGATCCATCTGGCAACCATCGATCACGGCCAGCAGGTGCGCAGCCTCTATGCCTTGCGTTTTCGTGTGCGGCATCAGCGCCTTCATCACCGGGTGGCTGGGGCTGCCGAGGAAGCTGTTGGCCACCTCCTTGCGCCACCAAGCGAGCTTGGTCGCGGCCACGCCCGGGTCGGCAACTTCGTCCGCCACATCGTCCACCTCGCGGCAAAAGGCGTAGAACGCGGTGATCGCGGCGCGCCGCGGCGGCGGCAGAAACAGGAAGGCGTAGTAGAAGCTGGAGCCGCTCTTGGCGGCCTTGTCCTGCACGTACTGTTCAGGCGTCATGGGGTTTCGTTCGCAGGCACGGGTCGGGGCGCACGCATCCACAGTACCCGCACAAGCAACAGCGGCAGGTCGGTCCATCCCAAGGTGGGTCGGTGCAGAAACGGGCTGCCATTGCGCGCCTCGATCTTCTCCAGGATGCGCAAACCGCCTTGCACCACCAACCGCAGTTCCCAGCCTGCGCGGCCCGGAACGGAGTGCACCAGCGGCGCGCCATCGAGCATCATTTCTCGGGCCCAGTTGACGAGGTCGACTAGCAACGCGCGCTTTGCCCGACCCTCGGGCTCCCGCCACCAAGCGTCCGAACCCAGGCCGTGGCGCCGCCAGTCGGCTTCGGGACAGTACAAGCGGCCGCGCGGCGCGTCCACGCTGATGTCCTGCCAGAAGTTGGCCAGCTGCAGCGCGGTGCAGATGGCGTCGGACTGACGCAACGCGGCGCTTGTCTGCACGCCGTACAGGTGCAGCAGCAATCGCCCGATCGGGTTGGCCGAACGCCGGCAGTAGTCAAGCAGTTCGGCGCGATCGGCGTAACGCTGTTTGACCACGTCTTGGCGGAAGGCACTGAGCAGGTCGGTCAACAGATTCAGGGGAAGTTTGAACTGCGCGAGCTTGGGACGCAGGGCCTCGAAGACACCAGTCCAGCGCGGCGATGGCAAGCCCGAGCCGGCCACGGCCAGCAAATCCGCTTCATAGGATTGCAGGTCGAGCAGCCTGCTCTCAGGCGTGGCGTCGCCCTCGTCGGCCAGATCGTCCGCGGTTCTTGCAAACCAGTAGATGGCCGTCACGGAAGGGCGCAATGCCGCCGGGCACAGCACCGATGCGACCGGGAAATTCTCATAGTGTTCAACGTTCACGGTTCGGATTGTCCATGGAGTGCAGCCCCGTTCTCGGATCGAGATACTTTTTCCCTGATCGTCGCCACGGCGGTGACTCGGTTGGCCTTGCCGGCAACGTACGCTGCCTGGCTCCGCCTCAAACCGGCGCATCCCCCGGCGGCCGCTGACCCAAGCTAAAATCAATGGTTTACCGAATTGCCTGACGAGGGAGACCCGGTCCCCTCCCGGTGAGTCAAGGCCCGGCGCGGGTGGCGAAATTGGTAGACGCACCAGGTTTAGGTCCTGACGCCAGCGATGGTGTGGGGGTTCGAGTCCCCCCCCGCGCACCATCAAATCAAACCAGAGAGCCCAGAAAGATCATGTCCGTTCATGTTGAAACCCTCGAAAAACTCGAGCGCCGGATCACGCTGACACTTCCCGCGTCCAGCATTGAGAGCGAAGTCACCTCCCGACTCAAACGCCTTTCGCGCACGGTCAAGGCCGACGGGTTTCGACCCGGCAAGGTGCCGATGAGCGTGGTGGCGCAGCGCTACGGCTACTCGGTGCACAGCGAGGTCATGAACGACAAGGTTGGCCAGGTGTTCTCCGACGCCGTCACAGAAGCGAAACTGCGGGTGGCGGGTGCCCCGCGGATCACCGAAAAGGAAGGCGCTGTCGACGGGCAGATGTCTTTCGATGCCACTTTCGAGGTCTACCCGGAGATCAAGCTGGGCGACTTGCAGCAGGCAACGGTCGAGCGTGTTTCGACCGAAGTGACCGATGCCGCGATTGACAAGACGCTCGACATCTTGCGCAAGCAGCGGCGCACGTTCGCGCAACGCACGGCCGCCGAGCCCGCTGCCGTGGGCGACCGGGTGACGATCGACTTCGAGGGCAAGTTCGATGGCGTGCCGTTCGATGGTGGCAAGTCCGATGGCTTTCAGTTCCTCATTGGCGAAGGCCAGATGCTTGAGCAGTTCGACCTGGCGGTGCGTGGCATGAAGGCCGGCGAGTCCAAGACCTTCCCGCTGCAGTTTCCGGCCGAGTACCAGAGCAAGGACGTGGCGGGAAAAGAAGCCGACTTCATGGTCACCTTGAAAAAGATCGAGGCTCAGAACCTGCCCGAAGTCAATGAAGCCTTTGCCAAGTCATTGGGCATCAAGGACGCTAGCGTCGAGGGCCTGCGCGCTGACGTCAAACGCAATCTGGAGCGCGAAGTCAAGTTCCGCGTCATGGCACGCAACAAGGCCAACGTCATGGACGCACTGTTCAAGTCTGCCGAACTGGACGTCCCGGTGGCCCTGGTCAATGCCGAAGTCGAGCGCATGACCGATTCGGCTCGGGCCGACCTCAAGAAGCGCGGTGTCAAGGATGCCGAAACGGCGCCAATTCCTGCGGACGTGTTCCAGCCGCAGGCCCAGCGCCGGGTGCGATTGGGCCTGGTGGTGGGCGAGCTTGTACGCGCCAACAACCTGCAAGCCAAACCGGACCAGTTGCAGTCGCACATCGAAGAGATGGCCCAAAGCTACGAAAAGCCGTCTGAAGTGGTTCGCTGGTACCTGGGCGACCGCCAGCGCATGGCCGAGGTCGAGGCGGTGGTGGTCGAGAACAACGTGGCCGCGTTCGTCATCGGCCAGGCCCAGATCACCGACAAGGTGATTCCCTTCGATGAACTGATGACAGGTTGACGCTGCAGGGGGGGGCATTGAAGGCGCCGCACCTCGAGGTCGGCGCCTTCGTTCGTTCCGGGGACGGGGCTTGTGGCGACATAATCAGCCCCGATATTCACGCTTGACCATTTCAAGGACTTTTCCATGAGCGCGCTGGACACACAAAACCTGGGCATGGTGCCCATCGTCATCGAAACCTCGGGCCGCGGCGAGCGTGCGTACGACATCTACAGCCGCCTGCTCCGCGAGCGAATCGTGTTTCTGGTCGGCCCCGTCAACGACCAGTCCGCCAACGTGGTCGTCGCGCAGTTGTTGTTTCTCGAAAGCGAAAACCCCGACAAGGACATCTTCTTCTACATCAACTCGCCGGGCGGCTCGGTCAGCGCGGGCATGTCGGTCTTCGACACCATGCAGTTCATCAAGCCGGCGGTGTCGACCCTTTGCATGGGCATGGCGGCCAGCATGGGGGCGTTCTTGTTGGCGGCCGGGGCCAAGGGCAAGCGGATGGCCCTGCCCAATTCACGCATCATGATTCACCAACCCTCGGGTGGCACGCAGGGTCAGGCCACGGACATCGAGATCCAGGCGCGCGAGATCCTCAAACTTCGCGAGAGCCTGAACGCCATCCTGGCGGAACGAACCGGTCAACCCATTGAAAAGATCCGGCTCGACTCCGAGCGTGACTACTTCATGTCCTCCGATGAAGCGAAAGACTACGGCTTGGTCGACCAGGTCATTGCCAAGCGCCCTTGACCGCGATTTCGGCGCCGCTGCCCATGTAATAGCCGGTTAAGCCGGTGCTTTTCCAGCAAGGCCGGGAAGTCGTTTCAACTATCATCGTTTCCAGTTTCACCAGCGCACCGCGCCCACCATTCCCATGGCCGACAAAAAAGGCTCGCCCAGCGAGAAAGTTCTGTACTGCTCCTTCTGCGGAAAGAGCCAGCACGAGGTCAAGAAACTCATCGCGGGTCCGTCTGTTTTCATCTGCGATGAATGCATTGAACTGTGCAACGACATCATCCGCGATGAAGTCCCCGCCGAAGGCGCCACTGCCAAATCCGCAAAGTCGGATCTGCCCATTCCCAGCGAGATCAAGAGCAGCCTCGATCAGTATGTGATCGGCCAGGACGTCGCCAAGCGCACCTTGGCGGTGGCGGTCTACAACCACTACAAGCGGCTCAAGCACATGAGCCGCACCAAGGACGAGATTGAGCTTTCCAAGAGCAACATCCTGTTGATCGGCCCCACGGGCTCGGGCAAGACCTTGTTGGCCCAGACGCTGGCGCGCTTGCTCAACGTCCCCTTCGTCATTGCCGACGCCACCACGCTGACCGAAGCCGGCTACGTTGGTGAAGACGTTGAGAACATCATCCAGAAGCTGCTGCAGAATTGCGCCTACGACGTTGAAAAGGCGCAGCGCGGCATCGTCTACATCGACGAGATCGACAAGATCTCGCGCAAGGCCGACAACCCTTCAATCACGCGTGATGTGTCTGGCGAGGGCGTACAGCAAGCGTTGCTCAAACTCGTCGAGGGCACGATGGCGTCGGTGCCGCCCCAAGGCGGGCGCAAGCATCCCAACCAGGATTTCCTGCAGATCGATACGACGAACATCCTGTTCATCTGCGGTGGCGCATTCGACGGCCTCGAAAAAGTGATTCAGAACCGGTCCGAGAAATCCGGCATCGGTTTCGCGGCCACGGTCCACAGCAAATCCGAGCGCCGGGTGTCCGAGGTGTTTCGCGATGTCTTGCCGGAAGACCTGATCAAGTTCGGCCTGATTCCCGAATTGGTCGGGCGCCTGCCGGTCGTCGCCACGCTGGGCGAGTTGAGCGAAGACGCGCTGGTGCAGATCCTGACCGAGCCTAAGAACGCACTGGTCAAGCAGTACCAGAAATTGTTCGCAATGGATGGGGTGGACCTGGAAATCAGGCCCTCGGCGCTTGCCGCCATTTCACGCAAGGCCCTGGCGCGCAAGACCGGAGCGCGCGGCCTACGATCCATCATGGAGCAATCGCTCATCGACACGATGTTCGAGTTGCCCACGCTGGACGGTGTCGTCAAGGTGGTGCTTGATGAACACACCATCGAGGAAGAGGCAAAGCCCCTGCTGGTCTATCGCGAGCAAAAAGCCAGCGCCTGAAGTCCGGTGTCGCGCGCCAACCCTGGGCGCGGCTTCTTGCAATTGAGAGCTCGGACCCTAGATGGGTTTGAGAAAGAGAGGTTTGCTCATGTCCGGACATCCTGTTCTCCCCGCCGAAAAGATCACCTTGCCGCTGCTTCCCTTGCGCGACGTGGTGGTGTTTCCACACATGGTGATCCCGCTGTTCGTGGGCCGCCCGAAATCAATCAAGGCGCTCGAAGTGGCCATGGAGGCCGGGCGCCAGATCATGCTCGTCGCGCAGAAGGCCGCCGGCAAGGACGAGCCCAAACCCGACGACATGTTCGACGTCGGCTGCGTCTCCAGCATTTTGCAAATGCTCAAGCTGCCCGACGGCACCGTGAAGGTGTTGGTTGAAGGGGTGCAGCGGGCCAACACCCACAGCATCAGTGACAACGGCGAGTACTTTGTGGCCGAGGTCACTCCGGTGCCGCCTGACGTGAATGTCAAGCCTGAGATCGAGGCCCTGCGCCGCGCGGTGACGCAGCAGTTCGACCAGTACGTCAAGTTGAACAAGAAGATCCCGCCTGAAATTCTTACGTCGATTTCCGGCATCGACGAGGCCGGGCGCCTGGCCGACACGATTGCCGCCCACCTGCCGCTCAAGCTCGAAAACAAGCAGGCCGTTCTCGACCTATATGCGGTCGAGAAGCGCCTTGAAAAATTGTTGGAGCAGTTGGAGCACGAGGTCGACATCCTCCAGGTCGAAAAGCGCATCCGCGGCCGCGTCAAGCGCCAGATGGAGAAAAGCCAGCGCGAGTACTACCTGAACGAACAGGTCAAGGCGATTCAGAAGGAACTCGGTGACGGCGAAGAAGGCGCCGACATGGAGGAGCTCGAGAAGAAGATCATCGCCGCGAAGATGCCCAAGGAGGCGCGCAAGAAGGTCGACAGCGAGTTGAAGAAGCTCAAGCTGATGTCGCCCATGTCGGCAGAAGCCACCGTCGTGCGCAACTACATCGACACTTTGATCAACCTGCCCTGGGCGAAGAAGACCAAGATCAAGCACGACTTGGCCTTTGCCGAGGCCGTGCTGAATGAAGACCACCATGGCCTGGAGAAGGTCAAGGACCGCATCCTTGAGTACCTTGCGGTTCAACAACGGGTTGACAAGGTCAAGGCGCCGATCCTATGCTTGGTCGGCCCTCCGGGTGTGGGCAAGACGTCCCTGGGCCAGAGCGTGGCGCGCGCGACCGGGCGTAAGTTCGTTCGCATGGCGCTGGGCGGCGTGCGCGACGAAGCCGAGATTCGCGGCCATCGCCGCACCTACATCGGCTCCATGCCGGGCAAGGTGCTGCAAAGCCTGAGCAAGATCGGCACGCGCAACCCGCTGTTCCTGCTCGACGAGATCGACAAGCTGGGGATGGACTTCCGCGGTGACCCGTCGAGCGCCTTGCTCGAGGTGCTTGACCCGGAGCAGAACCACACCTTCAGTGACCACTATGTCGAGGTCGATTTCGATCTGTCCGACACGATGTTCATTGCGACCTCGAACTCGATGAACATTCCCCCGGCTTTGCTGGACCGGATGGAAGTCATTCGCCTGTCCGGCTACACCGAAGAGGAAAAGACCAACATCGCGTTGCGCTACCTTCTTCCCAAGCAAGCCAAGAACAACGGCGTCAAGCCGGAAGAAATGGAAGTCACCGAGTCCGCTGTTCGCGGCATCATTCGCTACTACACCCGTGAAGCTGGCGTACGGTCACTTGAGCGCGAGATTTCCAAGATTTGCCGCAAGGTCGTCAAGTCGATTCAACTCAAGCAAGTGACGGGAAAGGTCGTTGTCGTTGAAGACAACCTGAACGATTTCCTGGGTGTGCGTCGCTTCGACTATGGACAGGCCGAGAAGAAAAATCAGGTCGGGCAAGTGGTTGGACTCGCATGGACCGAGGTCGGCGGTGACCTGCTGACCATCGAGGCGGCGGTGATGCCTGGCAAGGGCCAGATTATCCGCACCGGGCAGCTCGGCGATGTGATGAAGGAGTCGGTCGAGGCCGCGCGCTCCGTCGTGCGCAGCCGGGCTCGCCGCCTGGGCATCAAGGACGAAATGTTCGAAAAGCGCGATGTGCACATCCATGTGCCCGATGGCGCGACACCGAAGGATGGCCCGAGCGCCGGCGCCGCGATGACCACCGCCTTTGTCTCCGCGTTGACCGGCATTGCGGTGCGGGCCGACGTGGCGATGACCGGTGAAATCACCTTGCGTGGTGAAGTCACTGGCATCGGTGGGCTGAAAGAAAAGCTGCTGGCGGCACACCGGGGAGGCATCAAGATCGTCATGATCCCCGAAGAGAACGTCAAGGACCTGCAGGAGATCCCCGAGAACGTCAAAAACAACCTGGAGATCGTTCCGGTGCGCTGGATCGACCGAGTCCTCGAGGTAGCGCTTGAAACCATGCCGCAGCCGTTGCCCGAAGATGAACCAGTGAAGACCGAGGCGGCCGCTCAGGCGGCTGCGCCGGCCGCGGGCGCGGACCTGTTGACCCACTGATCGAACGGCCGTCTCACAGCGTGCATGGCGGCGGTGTTTTTCGATCTATAATGAGAGCTTCGACAAAAACCTGAAAGTGCCTGTCGAAACAATGCGGGAGTAGCTCAGTTGGTAGAGCGCAACCTTGCCAAGGTTGAGGTCGAGAGTTCGAGACTCTTCTCCCGCTCCAAAACAAAAAAAGGGAAGCTCAGGCTTCCCTCTTTTTTGCCAGAATGGGTTAGGCAAGAGTTTAGGGCGCGGTAGCAAAGCGGTTATGCACCGGATTGCAAATCCGTACAGCGCGGTTCGACTCCGCGCCGCGCCTCCAGGTCAACGGGCCTCGCAGACGATGCTGCGAGGCCCTTTTTACGGGTCGCGCGCAACGGCCTCGCGCTGATAATCCGCCGCAGCCCGGGTGGTGAAACTGGTATACACAGCGGACTTAAAATCCGCCGCCTCTCGCAAGAGGGCATACGGGTTCGATCCCCGTCCTGGGCACCACCCATTCCCACAGCTGCGCCGCAATACCGTGCGCACCGGAGCTTGTCGCATGGCCCTGTTCTCGCAAGACGCGCTCAACGACGGCGTTCGCAAGCGCGAAGTGTTCGGCTGGGCGATGTATGACTTCGCGAACTCCGGGTACACCACGGTCGTGCTCACCGCGGTGTTCAACACCTACTTCGTCGGCGTGGCCGCCGATGGCGCGAGTTGGGGCACTTTCGCCTGGACCCTGGTGTTGGCGCTGTCCAGCCTGATCGTGATGTTCAGCATGCCCGCCTTGGGCGCCTACGCCGACCTGCGCGCCGCAAAGAAGCGCGTGTTGATGTTCACCACCCTCGGATGTGTCGTCGCCACCACCGCGCTGGCACTGGTCGGGCGCGGCGACGTCTGGCTGGCAGGCGTGGCCATCATCCTGTCGAATGTCTTCTACTCCTACGGCGAATCGATCATCGCGGCATTTCTTCCTGAGCTGGCCCGGCGCGAGGCCATGGGTCGGGTGTCCGGGTGGGGCTGGAGTTTCGGCTACTTCGGTGGCATGTTGTCGTTGGGCTTGTCGCTGGCCTATGTGTTGTGGGCGCAAAGCCAAGGCATGCCCGCCACCGAGTTCGTTCCGGTGACGATGTTGATCACGGCGGCCGTCTATGGTGTGGCGTCGGTCGCCACGTTTGCCCTGCTGCGCGAGCGTGCGGTGCCTCAACCCGCGGCGTTGCGGCAGGCAGGCATGAAGGCTTCGATGCAACGCCTGGCCGACACCTGGCGCAAGGCGCGCAATCATCGCGATTTTTGTTGGTTGTTGGCCAGCGCCGCGTTTTACCAGGCAGGCATTTCGGTCGTGATTGCCCTGGCGGCGGTCTATGCCGAACAGGTGCTCGGGTTCAAGCAGGCGGACACGATGACGCTGGTGTTCCTGGTCAACATTGCGTCGGCTTTCGGCGCCTTCGGTTTCGGCTACTTCCAGGATCGTGTGGGTCACAAACGGGCGCTGGCCATCACGCTGGTCGGCTGGATCGTCATGATCGCCTTGGCGGTGGCGGCGACGGGCCCTGGCCTGTTCTGGGTGGCGGCCGTGATCGCCGGACTGTGCATGGGTTCGAGCCAGTCGGCCGGCCGCGCGATCGCGGGCCTGTTCGCGCCGCCACTGCAACTTGCCGAATTTTTCGGTCTGTGGACCTTCGCCACGCGCTTGGCGGCCATCGTCGGTCCGGTGACCTACGGCGTGGTGACGCTGTTGACGCGCGGCAACCATCGTCTGGCGATTCTGTCGACCGCGGTGTTCTTCATTGTCGGCCTGGTGCTGCTGATCCCGCTGAACGTCGAGCGCGGCGCGCAGGCGGCGCGGGCGCCGGCCTGATCGCATGGCTCGCGAACTAGAATCAATGCACGGTACAGGTTGTTTCAGGAGCCCATGGCATGAAGGTTCTCGTCGCGGTGAAGCGGGTGGTTGACTACAACGTCAAGGTGCGGGTCAAGTCTGATGGCACCGGCGT
>JAYSVE010000837.1:0-2963 GCA_043718725.1 Methylibium sp. | reverse complement strand
GCCAGTACGACGCCAAGCCCGAAGGCTTCACGCCCGGCGGGGCCAGCCTGCACAACTGCATGGTGCCGCACGGGCCCGACACGCAGGCCTTCGACCAGGCCACCGGTGCCACGCTGGCGCCGCACAAGCTGGGCGACACGCTGGCCTTCATGTTCGAGAGCCGCTGGTGTTTTCGACCGACCGCGTTTGCCCTGAACGGCGGCGCGCTGGACGCAGGCTATGCCGACTGCTGGGCCGGACTGCAACCACCGACCCGGCCCTGATCCGCGCCGGCGCGGCCCGGCTACGCAGTTCCCCCACCCCGGCGCCGCGAGGCGCTCGATTAGCATTGCAAAGGCAGCTCCGCATCCCGTTAACCGGGGTGTTCGCGCCGCACCCTTGCACCAGGAGAGTCTGCATGAAATCGTTCACCCGTCCCCTCGTCACGCTGGCCGCCGCGCTGGCCGTGTGGCCCGCGATGGCCCAGGAAGTCACGCTCAAGTTCCACCACATCTGGAATCCGCAGGCGATGGCTTCGGTCAATGTCATCACGCCCTGGTGCGACAAGGTCGCGGCCGAGTCGAACAACCGCATCAAGTGCCAGATCTTCCCCGCCATGTCGATGGGCGGCACGCCGCCGCAACTGGTCGACCAGGTGAAGGACGGCGTCGTCGACCTCACCATCACGTTGCCGGGCTACACGGCCGGGCGCTTCCCCACCACCGAAGCCTTCGAGCTGCCGTTCATGTGCAACTCGGCCGAGGTCGGCGCCCGCGCCGCCTGGGACTATTTTGGCAAGTACTCGCTGAAAGAATTCCCCGGCACCAAGATCCTGGCCACCTGGGTCCACGACGAAGGCTATGTGCACACCCGCGACAAGCCGGTCAAGACCCTGGCCGACTTCAAGGGCCTGAAGATGCGCGCCCCCACGCGCCAGACCAACAAGCTGCTGGCGTCGCTGGGCGCGTCGCCGGTGGGCATGCCGCTGCCGGCCATTCCCGACGCCGTGAGCAAGGGCACGATCGACGGCTTCCTGCTGCCCTGGGAGGTGATGCCGTCGCTCAAGCTGCACGAGATGGTCAAGTTCCACAGCGAAACCGACCCGTCGCGCCCGGCCCTGTACAGCTCGGTGTTCATCTTCGGCATGAACCAGGCCAGGTTCGACAGCCTTCCGGCCGACTTGAAGGCGGTGATCGAGCGCAACAGCGGCGCCGCGTTTTCGCAGGCCATCGGCAAGCTCTGGGACAACAGCCAGGCGGCCGGCCGCAAGGCAGCGCAAGAACGGGGCAACACCTTCTACACCATCCCGGCAGCGGAACTCGACAACTGGGTCACCGCCTCGGCGCCCCTGTACACCGACTGGATTGCCGACATGGACAAGAAGGGCCTGAACGGCAAGCAGATGCTGCAAGACGCGAAGGACCTGCTGGTCAAGTACAAGAAGTGACCGCTCGTCACTGACATCGCCCGGCCGGGTCCGATCTGGAGCCCGGCCGCGGTTTTTTTGACCTGACTGTGAAGCGGCGCGCGGCCCCGGGCGCCCAAGGAAACCGCATGCACCGATTCCTGTCCGGCCTGGCCTGGTGGTTCGCCGTGGTCGGTGGCCTCAGTGGTTGTGCGGTGGCCTTGATGACCTCGGTGAGCATCGTCGCCCGCGCCGTGCTGTCAAGGCCCATCGCCGGCGACGTCGAGCTGACCCAGTTCGGCATCGCCACCTGCATCTCGCTGTGCCTGCCGTGGTGCCAACTGCACGGCAGCAACATCATCGTCGACTTTTTCACCCAGCGGGCCACCGAGGCCACCACCCGTCGGCTCGACGCGTTCGGCGGGTTGCTGCTCGCGCTGATGGTGCTGCTGCTGGCCTGGCGCACCGCCGCCGGTGCCCTGGCCGTGGGTGGCGCCGGCGAGACCAGCATGATCCTGGGCCTGCCGATGTGGTGGATCTATGCGGCGCTGGCGCCGGGCCTGGCGCTGGCAGGCGTCATCGCCATCTTTCAGGCCGTCGTGCGCCTGTCCGGCGGCAACCCGGCGCCCGAAGTGGCATGACGCCCACGCTGATCGGCCTGCTGATGTTCGGCGCCATGCTGGTGCTGATGGCCCTGCGCGTGCCCATCGCCGCGGCCATGTTCATCCCCGGCGCGCTGGGCTATGTGGCGCTCACCAACGACGTGGCGTTCCTGAACCTCATCAAGGGCTCGTCGGTGGCACGGCTGACGGTGTACGACCTGTCGGTCATCCCGCTGTTCCTGTTGATGGGCCAGTTCGCCACCCAGGGCGGCTTGAGCCGGTCCTTGTTCAAGGCCGCAGCGGCGTTCGTCGGCCATGTGCGCGGTGGCCTGGCGATGGCGGCGGTGCTGTCGGCCGCGGCGTTCGGCGCGGTTTGCGGGTCGTCGGTGGCGACCTCGGCCACGATCACCCAGGTGGCCTACCCGGAGATGCGCCGCCATGGCTACCACGGCCGCTTGTCCACCGCGTCGCTGGCGGTCGGGGGCACGCTGGGCATCCTGATCCCACCGTCGGTGCCGCTGGTGGTCTACGCGATCCTGACCGAGCAGAACATCGGCAAGCTGTTCGCTGCCGCGATGCTGCCGGGCTTGCTGGCGATGTGCGGCTACCTGGTCGTGATCGCGATCTACTGTCGGGTGCGGCCCGACCTGGCCGCGCCCAGCGAGCCGGTGCCGTGGGATCAGCGCTGGAAGGCGTTGCTGGGCATCTGGCCCATCGTGGTGATTTTCGTGACGGTGTTCGGCGGCATCTACGGCGGCCTGTTCTCGCCCACCGAGGGCGCGGCGGTGGGCGCGGTCGGCACCTTCATTGCCGGCACGGCGCAGCGCGAACTCAACCGTGCGGCGATCGTGCGCAGCTTCCTGGGCACGGCCGAAACCTCGGCGATGGTCTTCATGATCTTCCTGGGCGCCGACATGATGAACTCGGCGCTGGCCATCACCCAGATGCCGGCGGCGGTGGCCGACTGGGTCGCGCAT
>JAYSVE010000836.1:0-2966 GCA_043718725.1 Methylibium sp. | reverse complement strand
CCGAGGACTCGTACGCGATCGAGAACGAGAAGCCCAGCGAGGACAAGGCACGCGCTTTCGTCCAGTTGCTCCATCAAGCGCATGAAGGCCGGCTGTTGACCGAGGACTATCTGGCCGAACTGCAGTCGTCGACGGTGACCAATCCGCTCGACAAGGCGGTGCAGTTCCGTACCGGGCAGAACTGGCTGCGGGGGCCGGGCCGCGGCGCGGCCGGGGTGACCTATGTGCCGCCCCGGCCCGAGCTGGCCTTGCAGCTGATGGATGAGTGGATGGCGTTCGCCAACAGCGCGCCAAGCCAGGTGGACGCCATCGTCGCGGCGAGCATTGCCTGCTTTGGCTTTGTCTTCATCCACCCATTCATGGACGGCAATGGTCGCCTGTCGCGGTTTCTGTTTCACAAGGCCCTGTGCGCATCGGGCAAGCTCGGCAAGGGCTTGCTGCTGCCGGTGTCGGTGGCTATGAAGCGCCATGAGGCTGACTATTTGGCGGTGCTGCGGCAGTACTCCCGCCAGGCGCGGGAACGTGTTCAGGTCACCTGGGTCGACGAAGGCGAATACACGTTCGACTTCAAGGCCGACGACGCCATCTTTCGCTACTGGGATGCCACGGCCTGCGTTGAATTCGGTTTTCGCATGGCGGCCGAAGCGCTGGACGTGGAGCTGCGGAAGGAGACGCAGCTTCTGGCGCGCTACGACCGGGTGGTTCGGGCGGTGGACGCGCGGGTGGACATTCGCGGCAACGACTTGGCAACGCTGGTGCTCATCGGCCTGGACAACCAGGGTGCGATCTCGAACAGCAAGCGCAAGCGGTTTGCGGATCGTGTTCCGGACGCCGTGTTCGATTTGATCGAGGCCGCAGCTCGCGAGGCCTTGAAGACCGAGGCCCTTGAGGCGGCCGACGAATTCAAGGTCGCCGAGGTCGAGCAGCTCGTCGTGCCCACCCGTGAGCAGCGCAATGCCGGGCCCAAGTGAGGCGGGTCGGGGCGGGTGCAGTGGCTGACACGGTGGTGTTTGGTCGGTGCCGGCCTACGCCGCAAGTTCCCCCAGCCACTGCGCTGCGCTTGTCACCTCCACCCGCCCGTGTTGCGCCGGCTGCCGAAGATCGGCCACGATCTGCACGGCGCGGGCGGGCGCAAGGCGCTCGGCCATTCGGTGCAGGTAGGCGCTGGTTGTGGCGTCGCCGAGCTTCACTTCGATGAGGTCGGTGACGCTGTCGCCTTCGGCCAGCACGAAGTCGATTTCATGGCGTTCTTTGTCGCGGATGGTGTTCAGCGTAATGGGCTTGCCCTCGGCGTCTTGCCGGTGGTGGCAATGCTTCTGCAGCATGGAGGCCACGGCGTTTTCAAGTTTGATGCCGGCGTCGCCCTTCACCAGACCGGTGTCCAGGAAGTAGATCTTGGGTTCCTTGAGAAGGCTTCTCGCCACGTCGCGGTGCCAGGGCGTCACGCGGAAGACGATGTACAACGCCTCCAGAATCTCGACGTAGCGGGTGGCCGTGGTGGGTGAGATTTGCAGCGCCTGCGCCAGCTTGGACAAGGTGATGGGTGAGCCCACGCGTTCGCGCAGCATCTCGAACAGCATCTGCATCGTGCGCAGTTCGTGCACGCGCGAGAACTCGAGCACGTCTTCGCGGATCAGGTCGGTGGCGTATTGGGCGCGCCAGCGGGCGGCGTCGGCATCGCTCTCAGCCAGGCAGGGTTCGGGAAAGCCGCCGCGGGCCAGCAGCCGCTCCAGCGCGGCGTTGGGGGTCAAGCCGCCTGTCACCATCAGCTCGCGGACGGAAAAGGGGTGCAGCCGCCAGTTGAAGTAGCGGCCGGCCAATGATTCACCACCTTGCCGGAACGTGTCCATGCGGGCGCTGCCGGTCACCAACATGGCCTGCCCGGCGGATCGGCCGTCCCAGGCGCCTTTCAAGAACGACTTCCAGTCGCGCATCTTGTGGATTTCATCGAACACCACGAGCCGGGCCTTGGGCGACCAGGCGTGTTGCACGATGAGCTGGCGGTCGGCGGGCACGTCCCAGTTCAGGTACTGCGCAGGCTCAAAGCCGGCCATCAACTGGCGCGCCAGCGTGGTCTTGCCGGCCTGGCGGGCGCCGGTCAGCAGCACGAGCTTTCGGGCCAGGTCCGCCTGGATTCGATCGGTGACCTCCCGGACTGACGATTTGTGTGTCATCTGGAAATTAGTCTAGACTATTTTCCAGTTATCGGCAAATTGGTCGTATCAAAGCTTCGCCCAAGTTGCTCTCAAAGACCGGTCTCACCGCGCCCTTGCCAACCGCGGGTCCAGCAAGTCGCGCAGCCCATCGCCCATCAGGTTCAGCCCCAGCACGCTAAGAGCGATGGCCAGCCCCGGGTAGATGGCCAGTTGCGGGGCCTGGAACAACAGGGTCTGAGCCTCGTTGAGCATGCGGCCCCAGCTGGGTTGCGGCGGTTGCGTGCCCAGGCCCAGGTAGCTCAGCGCGGCTTCGGCCAGGATGGCAATGGCGAACTGGATCGTGGCCTGCACGATCAGCACCGAGGCGATGTTGGGCAGCACGTGGTCGATGGTGATGCGCGTCGGGCCCTTGCCGCAGGCGCGCGCGGCGAGCACGAACTCGCGCGCCCACACCGCGTTGGCGGCGGCGCGCGTGATGCGCGCGAACACCGGGATGTTGAAGATGCCGATGGCCACCACCGAGGTCACCAGGCCCGGCCCGTAAATCGCGGTCAGCATGATGGCCGACAGCAGCGCGGGGAACGCGAAGGTGAAGTCGGCAAAGCGCATCACCAGCTCCTCGACCCAGCCGCGCCGGGCCGACGCCAGCAGGCCCAGCAACACACCGAAGCCGATGCCGATGCCGACGGCAATGACGCCCACCGCGATCGAGTTGCGCGCGCCCACGATGAGCAGCGAGACGATGTCGCGGCCCAGGCTGTCGGTGCCCAGCCAGTGGCTGGCCGATGGCAGCGCCAGCTTGTTGGGGAT
>JAYSVE010000835.1:0-2972 GCA_043718725.1 Methylibium sp. | reverse complement strand
TTGAGCAAGGTGGTCTGCTTGATGGCGCTGCCCACTCGCTCGCTACGCACCAGGCGGTAAGTGACATAGGGCTCGCCCGAGACGCGATTGCGGGTTTGCGTGCGGCGGATGAACATGCACCGGATGTTGCACGAAAAGTCGGACTCCGGATCATGTCAATTAAAATATTATGGCACTACATTTCGCTGCCCAACCGAAATCCAATGCTGACAAGGACTTGCAACTGACCAGGAGCGAAAGTCAGCGGGAAAGTGACAAAGTCGGACTAAAGGCCCGCACCGAAATGCCTTGATTGTTTGGCCGCTGGATTGGGATGCGATGCCAGGCGCGATGAGCGCCGTGTGGCGAGCCAAACAAGTGATTCGCAACGACGCAGCGCGCCCAAAGCCAGTGAGTCAAATGACTAAGTTATTTCGGCACGGGCCCTAAGATGCCCCAATAGGCAGGCATCCGCAAGTGCGATGCCCTCATCACTTGCGTCCCGGTGCGGATCGATAAAGAGACATTCTTGCTGTCACATCAACCCTTCAGCCCCTGGCGCCTGTCCGTCGCGCCGATGATGGACTGGACGCTGTGTTCAGCATTCATGCGGGTTCTGGCGCGGTCTGTAGCAGTTCTGTAGCACGGGATTCGAGACTGCTTGGAGCTACGGCATCAGCCGGTTGGACCGACGGCGCCATGCGGATCTTGACCGCTCACATCACGCAGCCTGTTCATCAACTGATAGACTAGAACCTATCAATTGGGAGCCAGCTCATGTACACAGCCGTCGTCGAACCCAGCAAGATCGCCCAGGTGCTGGGCCTGCGCCGCAAGGTCACCTCCATCGAGCAACTGGATCAACAGGTCGAAGCGGGCCTGCCCAAGGCCTCGCTCGGCGCCGTGGCGCGCCATGTGTATGGAACCTCACCCGATGCGGCAGCCCTGATGCAGCGGGTCATCCCGTCGGCCACGTTCCACCGGCGGGGCGAGGAGCTGAAGCCGCAGGAAGGAGAGCGGGTTGAGCGTCTGGCGCGCGTGATCGCAACCGCAGAACATGTGTGGGACGACGTTGACGACGCGCGGACGTTTCTGTCCACCGGCCACGCCATGCTGGGCGGCAAGCGGCCGATCGAGGTGGCGCTGACAGAACTCGGCGCGCGCCGCGTCGAGAACCTGCTCTGGTCGCTGTTCCATGGCGTCGCCGCCTGAGGACCCGGTCAGGGCGAGATCGAAGTTGGCCGCCAGAAGGCAGGCACCGGCGCCAACCTGGCAGGCCTGGCGCATTGCCGATGGCCGGTTCGATCCGTTCAGCCCTGTGGGTGCTTCCATGGTCGGTGGCCGCTGGAATTCACCAGGGCTGGGTGTCATCTACGCCAGCAGCTCCTACGCGGGCGCGATGCTGGAATGTCTGGCCCATGCAGGCATCGGAAAGGTGCCGCGCACCCATGTCGCGGTCGAGATCGCCATCGCAGGGGCGGTCGCCGTTGAGCGATACGAAGAGAACAGTCTGCCCGTCGGTTGGAACCATGCTGACCTGCGCGTGGCCCGAGCCTTTGGCAACGCCTGGATTCGGGAGCTGCGAACGGCGGTACGGGTGGTGCCGTCGGTCGTAGCGCGAAGGGAAGGCAACGTCCTCATCAACCCGCGGCATCCTGATTTCGGCAACATCGTTGCCAGCGCACCGGAACCAGTGGTCTGGGATGCTCGGCTGTTCATCCCAAGCTGACTTCTGCCTCGCGCATCGCGGGGCAGGGCGCCTGAGACAAGCCTGCGACGCTGCCCTCCGATCACTATTCGCGATGCCGTGAAGCCGCCCGTCGGAACGTGGCTGGCTGGTGACGGCCACAACCGGTCATACAGGCGGCCGAAAAATAGCATCACCACCGACCGGTTTGGAGCGATAGCTCTTGCCCTCGATGAGGACGGTCTCGGCGTGGTGCAGCAGCCGGTCCAGCAGCGCCGAGGTGAGCACGGCGTCCTTGTCGAAGATGCTGGCCCAGTTCTTGTAGATCCTGTTGTGGTGGTGAGCATCGTGGCGCCCCGCTCGTAGCGGTGGCTGATGATCTGGAACAGGCAGTCGACGCCGGACTTGCCGATGGGCAAATAGCCGAGTTCGTCGATTTCCGTGAAGCTCCACGGAATGCAGAGAGTCTTTTGGCTGGCGGGCGCGGCGAGACGGCGTCGATCAACGAGGCAATGGCGGCCCGCCAGCCAAAAGACTCTCTGCATTACGCTCAGGAGGACCTGGTCGTCGAGCGCAGCCGCGGCAGACTCTGGAGCTGGAGCGCGAGCCGGCCCGACGGCGTGTGCGACCGCGAGTCGGGATTCGCGCGCAGCATGCCCATGATGATCGGAGTCTGTGCGGCGATCTCGAACGAACTCGGCAAACCGCTATGTTTGCCTGGCACCGCCGCGAGTTTCCAGGCGCTCAACCACAGCGTCGACGCGACACTCTTGACGACGGTCATCGCCTGGATCACGACCATGCCCGCGTGCGCCAACTGATTTCCTCCAATCGCAATGGTCGCCTTCGTGGCGCCCGTGCTTGGAACGGGCGCCGTGCTGACTGTTGCACCCGATGGAAGCCGTAGCCCTCCTCAATGGAACTTGACGCAGACCGACTCGTTGGCGTCGGGGGCGGTCAGGATCGCGTTCTGGATCGGCGAGCACGGGCCCCGCGTCAGCAGCGTGGCCTGCTGTGATGGGTTCGCGGTCTGCGTCGCGGCGTTAATGGTGGCCGTGTAGTCGACCATCCATTCCCAGGTGTAGAGGTAGACGAACAGCGTGGTCGTCTTCAGGTTGCGCAGATTGGATTCCGAACTTAGCGCCAGCCAGGTCCTGAAGACCAGGCGGCCGGCGCTCGACACCAACGGCGCGCGTGCGGCAAGGACCGGATTGACATCGAGCGGGTCGCGCCAGTTCATCACGTACTGCACGTTTAATGCCGCGCGGTGTTGCGGGTCCAGACCCTTGCACGGCAGCGCCAGCGG
>JAYSVE010000834.1:0-6975 GCA_043718725.1 Methylibium sp. | reverse complement strand
TCAGACCGCCGAGGAACCTGCCCGTCGCATCCAGCGCATCGACCGTCACCGCCGTCCCCACCATGACCACCAGCGCCGGACGCGGTTCGCCCGGCAGCGCCAGCACGCGCTGGCGTGCCCCGATCAAGGCCACCCAGCGGTCCACGCCCAGCCGGCTCGGGTGGTCGTAGCCGTTGGTGACACCGCAGGCGTGGTGCGACGAGACGACCCACCCCGGTGTCAGGTCCCACAACTCGAGTTGTTCCTGGACCCGGCGTTTGACCCCTTCACCGGCCACCACGCAGCCCAGCACGCTGGCCGGCGGGACGAGCTGTCGCCATTCGTTTTCGGCCAGATCGTCGATGGTTTCCAGAAACACCGCACCCTGGCGGAGCAAAGTCGCGCCCGCCTGCGGCGAAGCGTATTGAGCCCACTTGAGGCGGGTGTTGCCGATGTCGATGGCCAGGAACGTCATTCGTATCCCCTCTGCGTTGCGCGCGATCCGGCGGCCCCGTGGTTCTCGGCCCGGGTCCCACGATCAAAGCGCGAATGCAAGGGCATCACAGCGGTCCAGGCGACGTGTCGCGGCCATCCAGAACATTGCGAACGCGGCGCAAGGTTTGTTGCGCCGCCAGCGCGTGCGGCGGCTTGCCGATGCGCAAGGCCACTTCTTCGATCAGTTGTTCGAGCTCGTTGCGGCTGCGCGCCCGGCGCAGCCGAAACATCGTCAACGATCCCGCCACGGGTGACTCCAGGCGCACCGCGCGCAGCAGCATCTCTCGGGCGCGCTCCAGCACCGGGTCGCCGCTCGCGCTGTCTTCGATCGCGGGCTGCGCCGACGCGACCGGTGGCGGTGGAGCCCCGATCGTGGTCTCACTGAAAATGGATTCGGGCGGCAAGGTTCGTGACGCGGGCAATTCCGAATCGTCACCGAAAGCGCTGTGTCCTTCTTGCCCGTGGACACCGGTGCGCGGCCTGGCATTGGTCTGCGCCAGGACGACCAGACCCAGGCCCAGGAGTTCCTCGAAGCAGATGCCGGGCACCCCCGCCTGCGCGGACAGGGCCCGCACCTGGGACTCGGTGCGCCGGCCGTCGATCAGCAACAGCATCGTGCGATGGCGCTGGCTGATGCGGCGCTGCCGGTTGTTCATCTCAGCCTGGCCCGCAGGCGTCTTGATCGGAATGATCGGTCGATCCACGAAAAGGCTCCTGAAGGCGCACCGCTTTCCTCAACCCGCCGCAGAGTCGGTGCCCGCGAGCATGTCCAAGGGCGCGATTGTGCCGGCAAACGCCGGTGCCGCGATGGGTGTTCCCACGGGTGCAGGCGCGTCGGTGGCGATACACTTCGAATTGACGTATGCGTCAACCGATTCGAACCCGCCGGAGTCAGTTTGGCCCAACCCGATCCCGATCTTTCGGCCTACCAGGTCGACTTTGCACTCGCCGAAAAGCCGGGTCGCAAGGCCAGTCGCCGCAAGTTCGACCTGTCGGCCGTGGACCCCCAGGAAAAGCCCTTTTCAACGGGCAACAAAGCGCGTGACAAAGCCGCCACGCAGGCCCTCGCGTTGGAACTCGATCGTCTGCAAGACCTGTTCTACGCCGATCGGCGCTACAAGATGCTGGTCGTGCTGCAAGGCACCGACACCAGCGGCAAGGACGGCACCCTGCGCGGCGTGTTCGGGCAGATGAGCGCGCTGGGCGTGCACACGGTCGGATGGAAGGCGCCCAGCGAAGAGGAGCGCGCGCACGATTACCTGTGGCGGATTCATCGCCAGGTGCCTGCCCAGGGGGAAGTGTCGATCTTCAACCGCAGCCACTACGAGGATGTTTTGGTCCCGGTGGTGAACCGATGGATCACGCCCGAGCAAACCTTGGCGCGCTATGCGCACATCAACCAGTTCGAGCGCATGTTGACCGAGACCGGCACCGTGATCTGCAAGTTCTTGCTGCACATCTCCAGGCAAGAACAAGGTCTGCGCCTGCAGGAGCGGCTGGACGACCCGACGAAACGCTGGAAGTTTTCGGTCGGCGACCTGGCGGTTCGAAAACAATGGGACGACTACCAGGCGGCCTACAGCGCGGCCATCGCCGCGACCGGTACGCCCTGGGCGCCGTGGACCATCGTGCCGGCGGATTCAAAGACCCACCGCAACCTGATGATTGCCAGCGTGATGAAACAAGCCTTGACCGGGTTGAAACTGCGCTATCCGCCAGACGACCCGGCGCTGGCCAAACTGAACATCGAGTAGATCACCCATGACCGACCTGTCCGCCGAATTCAAAGCCCTGGCCAGCTATCGCCCGACGAACAAGGTGCGCTTCGTCACCGCCGCGAGCCTGTTCGACGGGCACGACGCGGCCATCAACATCATGCGGCGCATCCTCCAAGGCATGGGCACCGAGGTGATCCACCTGGGCCACAACCGCTCGGTCGACGAGGTCGTGACCGCCGCATTGCAAGAAGACGTGCAAGGCATCGCCATCAGCAGCTACCAAGGCGGCCATGTCGAATACTTCAAGTACATGGTCGACCTGCTCAAGAGCCGCGGCGGCGCCCACATTCAGGTGTTCGGCGGCGGCGGCGGCGTCATCGTGGCCAGCGAGATCGCCGAGCTGCAAGGCTACGGCGTCGCCCGCATCTACAGCCCCGAAGACGGCCAGCGCATGGGCCTGGCCGGCATGATTGGCGAGATGGTCATGCGCGCCGACCAGGACCTGTCGGTGCATGCGCCCAAAGAACTCGCCGCCATTCAGGGCCACAGCGAGGCGCATTGGCGTGCGCTGGCGCAACTGATCACGGCGCTGGAAAACGGCAAGGCCGACGACGCCATCAGGGCCGCATTGCACAGCGCCGCCAGCGCGAGCGCGACCCCGGTACTTGGCATCACCGGCACCGGCGGCGCCGGCAAGTCCTCGTTGACCGACGAGATCATCCGCCGCCTGCGGCTGGACCAGCACGACGCGCTGCGCATCGCCGTCATCAGCATCGACCCGAGCCGGCGCAAGAGCGGCGGCGCGCTGCTGGGCGACCGCATCCGCATGAACGCGATCGCGCCCTGGGCCCACGCGCCGGCCGGCGCCGCCGACTCCGGCCAGCGCGTCTTCATGCGCAGCCTGGCCACGCGCGACTTCGGCAGCGAGATCAGCCAGGCCCTGCCCGACGTGCTGGCCGCGGTCAAGGCGTCGAGCGGCTTTGACCTCATCATCGTCGAGACCTCCGGCATCGGCCAGGGCGACGCGGCCATCGTGCCCCTGGTCGACGTGCCCATGTACGTGATGACACCCGAATTCGGCGCCGCCAGCCAGCTCGAAAAAATCGACATGCTCGACTTTGCCGAGTTCGTGGCCATCAACAAGTTCGACCGCAAGGGTTCGCAGGACGCGCTGCGCGATGTGGCCAAGCAGGTGCAGCGCAACAAGGAGGCCTGGGGCAAGAAGCCCGACGAGATGCCCGTCTTCGGCACCATGGCCAGCCGCTTCAACGACGACGGCGTCACCGCGCTGTACCAGGCCTTGGTGGTACGCCTGGCCGAACTGGGCCTGAAGGTCGGCCCGGGCAGCCTGCCCCCGGTGAGCACCCGCCACAGCACCCACCAGGTGCCCATCGTGCCGGGCGCGCGGGTGCGCTACCTGGCCGACATCGCCGACACGGTGCGCGGCTACAAACAACGCGCGCGCCAGCAGGCGCTGCTGGCGCGCGAAATCCAGCAGTTGCGGGCCTCGGCGCAGATGCTTTCCGAAGGCAAACCCGACAAGCCGCGTGCCGCCGAAGCCGCCATCAACCTGGCCGAGCAGCGCGAAGCCCGGCTCGACGCCGGTGCCAAGAAACTGCTGGCCATGTGGCCGCAGATGCAGCAGGCCTACGCGGGCGACGAGTACGTGGTGAAGATCCGCGACAAGGAAATCCGCACCGCGCTGACCACCCGCTCGCTCAGCGGCACCAAGGTCCGCAAGGTCGCCTTGCCCCGTTACGAGGACCATGGCGAGATCCTCAAGTGGCTGATGCTGGACAACGTGCCCGGCAGCTTCCCGTTCAGCGCCGGTACCTTCGCCTTCAAGCGCGAAGGCGAAGACCCGACCCGCATGTTCGCCGGCGAGGGCGACGCATTCCGCACCAACACCCGCTTCAAGCTGCTGAGCTCCGGGATGGCGGCCAAGCGATTGAGCACGGCCTTCGACTCGGTCACGCTGTACGGCAACGACCCGGCGGTGCGCCCCGACATCTACGGCAAGGTCGGCAACTCCGGCGTCAGCATCGCCTCGCTGGACGACATGAAGGTGCTCTACAGCGGCTTTGACCTGACCAACCCGGCCACCAGCGTGAGCATGACGATCAACGGCCCGGCGCCGACGATCCTGGCGATGTTCATGAACACCGCCATCGACCAGCAGCTCGCCAAATTCAGCACCGACAACGGCCGCGAGCCGACCGACGACGAGGTGCAAAAGATCAGCGCCTGGGTCAAGGAGAATGTGCGCGGCACGGTGCAGGCCGACATCCTGAAAGAAGACCAGGGCCAGAACACCTGCATCTTCAGCACCGAGTTCAGCCTGAAGGTGATGGGCGACATCGCCGAGTACTTTGTGCACCACCGGGTGCGCAATTTTTACTCGGTGAGCATCAGCGGATATCACATCGCCGAGGCCGGCGCCAACCCGATCAGCCAGTTGGCCTTCACGCTCAGCAACGGCTTCACCTTCGTCGAGGCCTACCTGGCCCGCGGCATGCACATCGACGACTTCGCGCCCAACCTGAGCTTCTTCTTCAGCAACGGCATGGACCCCGAGTACAACGTCATGGGGCGCGTGGCGCGGCGCATCTGGGCGGTCGCGATGCGCGAGCGCTATGGCGCCAACGAACGATCACAGAAGCTCAAGTACCACGTGCAGACCAGCGGCCGATCACTGCACGCGCAGGAGATCCAGTTCAACGACATCCGAACCACGTTGCAGGCGCTGATTGCGATCTACGACAACTGCAATTCGCTGCACACCAACGCCTTCGACGAAGCCATCACCACCCCCACCGAAGACAGCGTGCGCCGGGCGATGGCGATCCAGTTGATCATCAACCGCGAATGGGGACTGGCCAAGTGCGAGAACCCGAACCAGGGCGCCTTCATCGTCGACGAGCTGACCGAACTGGTCGAGGAAGCGGTGCTTGCGGAGTTCGAGAAAATCTCCGAGCGCGGCGGCGTGCTGGGGGCGATGGAGACCGGCTACCAGCGCGGCAAGATCCAGGAGGAGAGCATGCACTACGAGATGCTCAAGCACACCGGCGAGTACCCCATCATCGGCGTGAACACCTTCCGCAACCCGCACGCCGAAGCCACGGCGCAGACGCTGGAGCTGGCGCGATCGACCGAGGCGGAGAAGCAGTCTCAGTTGCAGCGGCTGGCGGCGTTCCAGGCGCAGCACATCAACGAAGCGCCGGCGATGCTGCACAGGCTTCAGCAGACGGTGATCGCCAACCACAACGTGTTCGAGGTGCTGATGCAGGCGGTGCGCTGCTGCTCGTTGGGGCAGATCACGAATGCGCTGTTCGAGGTGGGCGGCCAGTATCGCCGGAGCATGTAGCGGGCGGCGACGGCCTCCGAAGATGGGCGGCCCCGCGGCAAGGTGCAAGCGGTGGTCCACCCAGGCAGGCGCGACAGGGGGCATGCCGGTGACGAACGCTATCGAGGAGCCACTTGCATGTTGCCGCCCGCGCAAATTGACCTGACGCTGCACGACGAACCTCCACGTGAGGACGCCGCCACTGTCGACACCGGTTTGGGTGACTTCAACGCGTCGGCGGCTCCATTGGGCGATGTTCGCCACCTGTCCTGCTTTGCCCGCCTGCCCTCGGGCGAAGTCGTCGGCGGCGCGGTGGGACGCACCTGGGGTCGGTGTTGTGAACTCCAGCAGTTGTGGGTCGCGGTCGGCCAGCGTCGCCAGGGGCTGGGCTCGCGGCTGGTCAGGGCGTTCGAGGGCAGGGCACTGGCGCGCGGCTGCCGCACCTTCTACCTGGAAACCTTCAGCTTCCAGGCGCCGAACTTCTACCGTTCACTCGGCTACGAGGTCAGGCTCGAGCTTCACGGCTACACCGGCGGCGTCGTCAAGTACACGATGGCCCGCGAGGACCCTGAGCCTGCAACCTGAGCCAGTGCATGGATTCAGGCGCAGGCTGCCGCATTGGCGTCAGCGCTTTTCGAGAACGCCGGTGACCTCGATCTCCACGCGTCGATTGGGTTGCAGGCAATCGTAGTAGGTCTGCATGGCGGCACGGCTCGCCTTGCCCCTGGCAATGCCGTCTGATCCTTTGGGCGCCGGGCAGTCGGTCTTCACCGGTGCCCTATCGCCGATGCTGGCGACGTCGGCACGGCTCATGTCGGCGCCCTTGACCGTGAGGTAGCTCCTGACCGAGTTGGCGCGGGCCAGGCTCAACCGGTCGTTGTAGCGTGGGTCGCCGGAACTGTTGGTCTTGTCCGAATGACCGGTGATGAGAATCCGCTCCACCCCTTTGAGATCTCCGAGCTTGGCGATAAGCTGATTGAGTTGAACCCGGCCCGCTTCAAGCATCAACGCGCCGTCGGACTTGTCGTGCGGGAACAGGGTGTTTGCGGCCAAGCTGATTTTCAAGGTCTGCGGCGGCGTCGGCGTGGGTGGAGGCCGCGGCGTCTCCGGCGGCTGCGGCGGTGTGGGTGGTGGTGGAGCCGGCGGGCAGGAGGTTTGCCGCGCCTCCCGGCACAGATCTTCGGCCATGCGCACATGCGGGTTGGCGCGTCGCCAACCGCCCAGGTTGGCCAGCGCGTGGCCGCTCCAGACCAGTTGGACCTCGCAGAAGGCGGTTTCACGCTGGGCGCAGCACAGGGGGCCTGGGACGTCGGCCTTGATCTTCTGCGCGATGGCCCACAGGTCAGGACGGATTTTCTGCGCGCCGGAGACCAGTGGCGTGTCCAGGCCTGGGTTTTGACCGGCCTCGAGCGCGTCGACAATGCGCCGCGCCTCGTTCAG
>JAYSVE010000833.1:0-2972 GCA_043718725.1 Methylibium sp. | reverse complement strand
GCCGCCTCCTGAGACAGGTTCAGCAGCAGTGCGATCTCCGCCACGTCATCGGGTATCGCCGGATTGTCCCAACCGTGGGCCGAGTGGCGCGCCAGGCGCCCGGCCAGCAGCACGTTCTTGACGCGGGCCTGTCTGGCCTGGGCCGGGTCGCCCAACTGGACCAGCAGTTCCGGCAGCCGCCATGCTTTCATCAACGCCAGTTGCAGCGCGGCGAGTTCGACGTTCAGGACCTCGCGCTGAACGACGTTGGACCTGAGCGCCCCGTCGGCCTGCTGGGCCTGCTGAACCTTCAACGCCAGGCCTGGCGCGTGGCACCACATCAGCATCTCGCCGAAGTCATGCAGCAGCGCGGCTTGATGAATCACCGCCGCGTCCCGGTCGCGCCGATGCACCGCGAAACCGAGTGCGAAATTGGCGCCGCGGTGGGCCCGTCGCACGGTGGCTTGCAAGCCGGCCAGCGCCTCGGGCTCTGTGCCCAACTGCTGCTGCACGGTGGTTTGCGGACCGAAGGCGCGGAAAAACGGCGAAATGCCCATCATCACCAACGTCGAGGTCACCGTCTCGGTGTCCGTCACCATGCGGCTGCGGCGGTGGGTCGCGGCATGCGCCAGGATTTTCAGGGTCATCAGCGGGTCGCCGGAAACCATCTCGCCGATCAGGTTCGCGTCGACGTTGTCCTCACAGGCGCGCATCGCCTCCAGCGCCTCGGCGGTCGCGGCGAGGACGGGAATGTGGGCCGCGCGGAAATGCGCGGTCCACGCGTTCAGGTCCGCAAGCGGCCGGGTCAGGCTGGGCGCAAGGGTCGTCACGGCGAACCCCGTTGAAAGTGGCGATGGATCGTTATCGTCCTTGGCGACACCGACTTGAATTGGCGCAGCGGGCGGGGCCATGGGGCAGGGTGGCGCAGCTCACAGGCTCAACAGATGCCCCTCTTGCGGATTGGCCTTGCCGTCCAGCAGCGCGGCATAAGTGCGCTCCACGGCGAGCCTGCCGCTGCCGCGCACCACGTTCAGCCAGGGCCGCCGGGAATCGGACACCGACAGCATGAAGCGCTGCCAGGCCTGGGACATGCGAGCCTGCAACTCGGCCGCGCCCCACTCGGCCTGTCGCTTCTTGATCTGGGCCGGCGCAAAGAACAAGGTGGGTCGGGGGCCGGGCAAGCCCTTGCCGCTGCCCAGTGCTTCCCAGTGCGTGCCACCGACGGAACAGCTGTACTTCAATTGTTCGCCAAAGTGCGCATGCACGCCGGCGCGCACGGTCACGCTGCCGCTGAAGTCGACATACACCGCGGGCAGGTCGGCGGCCAGTGCGGCGGCGCCGTCATACGCCAGCACCTCGTCGTAGCAGCCCAGGCCTTGGGTGAAGGCGAGGTTGGCCGGCGACGTCAGGCCGACGATTTCGACGGCGTCGGGTTGGCCGCGGCGCCGGGACAGGCAATGCGCGGTCCCGTAGGCGGTCTTGCTCGACGCGCTGGACAGCACAATGGTTCGGGCGCCAAAGAAGTGGTTGTCGGCGAGGAAATCGTCGATCAGGAACGATGTCGTGAACAGCGGCTTGAGCAGGGCCTGTTCGGCTTCGTGGCGCGCCTGGTAGCCGGGATCGGCGCCGCAGCGGCTGTACTGGTTGTAGACCGGGTGCAGCTCACGCCGATGCTCGGCGGCGTCGACAAAGCCCGCCGGGCCAATGCGGCCGGGCTGCAGCACCACTTCGTCGGCCATGGGGTAGTAGCCGTAGAAGCGCTCGCCGACGGCCACGCCGTCGACTTGCGACTCGACGACGTTGGCGAAGCCCCAGACCGGAATGCAGCCCGTGCGGGCATCGCCCGTGGGGAAGAAGCCCCAGTAGCTCATCGCCTCGCCAAATGCGGCGTAGGTGATGTTGTTCGAGGTCAGCGCGAAGCTGTCGACGCGCATGCGCACCTGTCCGAGCGTCAACGCCGCGGGTTCGCGCGACAGCCATTGGGTTTGGCGCAGGTTCTTGCGGTCAACGACCAGGGTGTTCGTGCTCATTCGCGGGGCTCCTGTCTTGGCGCCAAGCAGCGCGTTGTCGCCGACGATGAAGTATCGGCCCTCGCGCCGCGGCCCGGGGCCCGGTTGACGGCCGCGCGCCGGCCTCTCGGTCGGCGCGCGGGTGGTCTCGATCAAAGCCGCCTGACGCCAGGCAGCCAGCCGACCAGTTTGCCGTCCAGGTACAGCGCGCCCTCGGGCGCGCCGGCCTCGGCGTAGAACTCAAGTTGCGGGGCCAGAGTGGCTCTTGCGGCGACAGGCCGGGCCAGCCGACGCGACAGGCGCGCCAACAGGGCACTGGCGCTGCGCAGGCCGGAGGCCACCAGGCGCTGCGCTGCCAGGGACGCCGGGTGCCTGAATTCGGCGGGGCTCCAACGCGGGTATTTCAAGCTGGACATGGTGATTTCCTTGCGTGCAGCCGAGCTGCATGACTGTCATGGGCTGTGTTTCATGTGGTCGAGTTCACGCTTGAGCGCGTGATGGGCCTGCTGACGCTGGGCGGCATGGGCCGGGCGGTGTGAGCCGGCGCTGCGCATGCGTGCCAGTGCCACCAGCGGATTGCGGGGCTTGGGGGTGGTGATGCTGATCTTCATGAGGGTTCTCCTTGGGGCGACAAAACAAAACGGCCCGGGGCGGTGACGCAACCCGGGCCGTTTGACACTGAAGGCGTCAAGCAAGACGCTCAGTGGGGCGGCAAACCGGAGGGCGCACGACGGACCGGGTGAATCTGGACCGTCGCAACGGCACTTGTCGAGGGCCTGCACGGCATGGCGGGGAGTGGCGACGGGAAGCGGGTCATGGGGCGTTTGGGGCGGTGGCGGATCGGGGTGTCGCTGCGGACCGAAGCGGACCGACAACTTGCGCAAATGATAAATGAAACCTTGCTTTGCGCAAATGGTATTTATCACAATGGAAAGGTGAAAAATTCACCTTCGGCGCTTGCCGCGTTGCGCTTGCAGCTCAGCG
>JAYSVE010000832.1:0-2976 GCA_043718725.1 Methylibium sp. | reverse complement strand
CCTGCAGGATAGACAGCGGACGCAACGCCAACCCGGACTCGCGCGAAAACGCCACGACGTCGAGATTCTGACGGATCGCCCCGCTGCTGTCCGGCGAGAACTCATACAGCCTGGACGGCGGCGCGGCGATGTTGCCGACCACTTCGACGACGCCGGCCGCGGACGGCACCACCGGAACGGCGCTGCGCTCACGCATGTCGCGCGGGGCCCAGCCGCGTTGCACCAGCACCGCGCCCTGCTCGTCTGCCAATTGCAGCGGCGTGACCACAACAAACCCGGGCCGGCCGTTCATTTGCCGGTTGTCAAGGAACACCGTGCGCTCGGGCAGCCACTTCCCCCGCAGGCGCACACGGCGATGTTGCTGTTCGGCCGCCTCGACTGCGGTGCGGGCCAGGTCCGTCGTCTCGACAACCGGCAACACCGAGCGCGCGTCCAGCGACGCCTGCATGGACTCCTTTTGTGCCGCCCGGCCGAGTTGCCACGCGCCCAGTCGCGCCGCCACGGCGACACCGACCACCGTGGCCGCCAGGACGATCACGCTGCGCCAACGCCGCGTTGCCCTGTTCACCCGACGGCCTGACGACCCACGCCAAACAGGCGCGGATAATCGGCACGAATGAAGTACCTCATTGCGATTGCCTTCGTCGGAATTCTGGGCGCCCTGGGACTGGCGGGGGTCTTCATGCTGCGCGACGGACGCGACGGAAAAGCCAAGGGCAACAAGATGATGCGCGCGCTGGCCTTGCGTGTGGCGCTGTCGGTGCTGCTGTTTGTCGTCATCTTGTTGAGCTATTGGTTCGGTTGGATCCAGCCGACGGGAATTCCACGCGGCCAGTGAACGCCGCGCCCAGCCATCAAAAACGCCGCTGAACGCGGCGTTTTCGATTGATTGCCGACGACCGGTGCCCCGGCCGCGCGTCGATCAGGTCCAGTACACGACGATGTAAAGACCCAGCCAGACCACGTCGACGAAGTGCCAGTACCAGGCCGCGCCTTCGAATCCAAAATGGCGCGTCGGCGTGAAATGCCCTTTTTGCAACCGCAGCGTGATGAACAACAGCATCAGCATGCCGACGAACACATGGAAACCGTGAAAGCCGGTCAGCATGAAGAAGGTCGAGCCAAAAGCGCCCGAGCTGAGCTTGAGGTTCAGGTCGTTGTAAGCATGGCTGTATTCGTAGGCCTGCACGCCCAGGAACGTGGCGCCGAGCAGCACGGTGAGCCACATCCAGCCGACCGTCTTGGCCCGCTTGTTGGCGAGCAAGGCGTGGTGCGCGATCGTCAGCGTGACGCCGGAAGTCAGCAGCAGCAAGGTGTTGACCGTCGGCAACGGCCAGGGGCCGATGGTGGAAAAGGGCGCCACGATGCCGGCCGGCGAGCCGGTGGCCCCACCGCCCGCGCTCGGCCACACCGCCTTGAAATCGGGCCACAGCACGGCGTTGTCAAGGCTGCCCAGGTTGGGCAGCGCATGCAAGCGCGTCCAGTACAGCGCGCCGAAGAAAGCACCGAAGAACATGACTTCGGAGAAGATGAACCAGCTCATGCTCCATCGGAACGACCCGTCGATGCGGTCGCTGTACAGACCGCCCTCGCTTTCGCCGATGGCCTGGCGGAACCACTGTTGCAGCACGAAGGCAAACAACACAAACCCCGCGAGCAGCACATAGGCTCCCCAGCCTTGGCCGTTGACCCACTGACCCGCACCCACGATCACAAACAACAGGGCCAAGGCGGCCATCGCCGGGTGGCGCGAAGGCGCCGGCACAAAATAGTAGGGCTGGTGCCCGTGTTGCGTCGCTGCCGACATGTTTTCTCCTCAGTACCTAAAATTTTCGATCGTTGAAGCCGCCGGTGCGTTGACACGCGCCCGCTGCCGCTTTAAACCACTCAAGCCGCGACTCCGCTGGCCAGTACCCAACTCACCAACACCACCAACGCCAGCACAAACAGCCCGGCCCCCAACACCCCGGCAATGACCACGTGCACCGGGTTGAGCTCGCCGACATCACGTTCATACTCGCTGCCTTTGCGGATCCCGAAGAACGACCACGCCACGGCTCGCACGGTTTGCAGGAACGAGCCCTTGCGGCGCGCCGCTTGCTTCAGGTCGGACAGCGGTTCGGTCATGACCTCGGCCCCGACGGCAAGGCAACGGCCGCCTTGATGGTGCTTGCCGCCGGTTCGGCAGGCACCTTGCCACCCACCTCAAAGAACGTATAGGACAACGTGATCGTCTTCACGTCCCTGGACAACTTGGGGTCGATGACAAACACCACCGGCCACTGTTTGGACTCGCCGGCCTTGAGCGTGTACTCGCTGAAGCAAAAACACTCGAGCTTGTTGAAATGCGCCATGGCCTGCATCGGCGCATAGCTCGGGATGGCTTGTGCGGCCATCGTGCGATTCTGGATATTCTGAAACTCGTACATCACCGTGGCCATTTCGCCCGGATGCACGTCGAGTGAACGCTTGCTTGGTTTGAAATGCCAGGGACCGCGCGCATTGGCATCGAACTCCACGGTGACGGTGCGCGACAGATCGACTTGTGAGTTCTTGGCCGGTGCACGCGAAACACCCGACGTCTCACGCTCCGACAACGACAACACATTGATGCCCAACGCCGAACAAATGGCGCGGTAGATCGGCACCAGCGCGTAGCCGAACGCGAACATCAGCGCGGCCACGACCAGCAGCTTGCCGACCATGTGCAGGTTGTCCGCCCGCAACGCCGCACCCGACGGGCTTGTGGCGGATGGTTCTGGCATGTCGCGCAAACGAAGGCCTTCGCTCACAGGCCGCCGAAGGCGCCCTTGAGCATGAAACCGACAAACACCAGCACCGCCACCGAGCCCAGGATCAGGCCCAGGCGCCGGTTGCTCTTTTTCTGTTCGGATGTCATGGTTGACAAGGCCTGCGGTGAGCGCATGGCTTCAGCCGATGATCTTGGTCGCCGCGGCATTGAGCTTCGGCGGGGTT
>JAYSVE010000831.1:0-2980 GCA_043718725.1 Methylibium sp. | reverse complement strand
ACCGCCATTGGTGATGTAGGCGGTGCGCCCATCACTCGCCACGACCACATGGGCGGGATGTTTACCCACCAGTACCTTGGCGACCACTGCGCCCGTAGCGGTATCGATGGCCCATACGGCGCCGGCGCCCGCCATCGCCCCGTGCTCGGACTTCGGCATTTGCCCGGCTGGCATCGTCTCGGCCGCCTTGGCGAGCTCGCCGTTGTTGGTGACCCAGACCCGCTTGCCGTCGGGGGAGACTTGTACGTTGTGCGGCCCCTGCCCGACGGGGATACCGCCAGTCTTCTTAAAACTTGTCGCGTCGATGACGCTGACGGCGTTCGCCCCTTCATCGGCGACGTAGACATTACCCACAGCTGCATACGCCGATCCGGCTGCGGCAAACACTGCGAACTGGGTAACGAGGATCAGGCTCTTGATTTGGCTGACGACCATGATGAGACCTCTTGGAGAAGAGTGAATTGGCAGGTGTTACGGCACATGCTGTTGATTGCAGACCATCGCCCGGCTCGGCACGGGTGCCTTACAGCACCACCGACTTGTCCGGCAGTTCATTCCTGTCGTGGCTGTCAGAAGGAAAGTGCTGCTTCAGATGCCGAGTCACGGCCTGCGCACGGCGCTGGTACTGGTTGATGACCTCAGCCCACCCCGCCTTGACCTGCTCGTCGGTGGTTTGAAAGGTGTTGTAGCCGCAGCCGCTGAGGCTGAGCGTCGAAACTGCGGCCAACGTGACCGCCATGGCAGTCGTTACGGCTCTGAACTGTTTGCGCATTTTTTGTTCTCCAAAGAGACTAGTTGGACAGTTGTGTTCCGGGCCGTGCCTCGAAGTGACTGACCGCGTCGTCGACCATCTGCTGGGTACACCATCTTGCGTAGTACCGGCCGAACAGGCGTCCCAGCCAACGGGCGGGACGCGAAGCATCGAACCATTCCCTTGGGCCGATAGCTCGAAGCCCATTCGGTAGTGACCGATCACAAGAAGTTTCGTTGCGCCAGTGGTTTCCCAGACCTTGTGGCGGGGAGGATCGCGCTCCACCACAATCTCTTCCACGGACAGCTCAACACCAAAGACCCGGCCCGACAGACGGATCCGTGAACCGACTGTTTGTCCCCGGCCTTCGTCGATTTTAGTTTCCATCCGGCCTCCTCCCGTCCTCCAGGACCGTTCGCTCATGTGCGATGACAGTCGCGAGTGATCGTCAAGGTGCGCAAAGACCTGATCCATCGGGGACTGGACAAAGCCACTGTTTTCGTCGCGAAGAGGCAGCATTCATGCCTCCTGTGAACGCTGCGCAGGCAAGCCGTTGTCGTTTGATCGACTGCGTCCGGGCTCGCGCACGGCAAAGTGGAGATAGACCACCGCGCTCAGCAGCGCCGCGAAGAAGCACCAGACCGAAATGAACCACGTCGCATAGAAGGCGTAGGCCGCGCCGAACGACAGTAGCGCCAAAGCGCCGAAGACAACGACCATGCGATGCGTGGAAAGCAGCGGACTGAGCGCGGTCGACAGCAAGTACAGCGTCATCGTGACACCCGCGAAGAAGTGCGGTGAAACGTATTCGATGTGCTGACCCGTTGGCCGCGCGAGGATGGGAAACGCCGCCAGGACATACAGCAGGTAGGCGCCGACAGCGGCGCCCGCCGCAACGAACGCAATCAACGAACGGCGACGCCATCCGTTCGGCTCCATGACCATGACCGCCACGGGCACGTAGACCGGCCACAGCACGTGAGAGAAGAAGGAATACACGTGGGTCATCACCGAGTTCAGCAGCGGCGCATCAGCGCGGAACGTCAGCCAAATCACGCCTTCGATCAACTGCTGGATCGCGAACAGCAGCGGGATCGCCGCGAATGGCAAGTCTTGCCGCTGGTGTGAGGCCAGCGCTGCCCGCAGCGTCAGCGCGCCGACCCCGAGCAGAACTGCACCGGCCGTGAAACTGGCCGTGGCCGAGAAGCACATTCAGCTCCCCCTTTCCTCGCGGCCAGCGAAGCCGGCATACAGGTCGCCCCGCGACAACGGGACCGGCCACTCACCCCGGTTGGGCCTGGACGCGAGGATTTGGTACACGCCGGTGGTTCCCGCCTCGAAGTCCAGCGCGCATGCAGCCATGTACAGGCGCCAGACACGATAGGTCGGCTCGTCGACCTCGCGCAGCGCCGCGTCACGGTTGGCTTCCAGGCGCTGCACCCAGTGCCGCAGCGTCAGCGCATAGTGCGGGCGCAGGCCTTCGACGTCGTGAATCTCGAAGCCGGCGCGCTCCATGCCGAGCTGGATGTTGCTGACGCAGTCGAGTTCGCCGTCCGGGAAGACGTAGCGGTTGATGAACTCGGTGGTCAAGGACTTGTTCCATCCTTCTTCATCGTGGGTGATGCCGTGATTCATGAACAGTCCACCCGGACGCAGAACCCTCATCACGGTCGCGAGGTAGGCCGGCAGATTGGCCAGTCCGACGTGCTCGAACATGCCGACACTCGACACCTTGTCGAAGACGCCGACGCCTGCCAGGTCCCGGTAGTCGCGCAACTCCACCGTCACGAGATCATCCAAGCCCTCGGTGCGTATCCGCTGTTGCGCATACTCGTACTGCTGCTGGCTCAGCGTGATGCCGTGCGCTCGCACACCGTGGTTGCGGGCTGCCCAGCACACCAGTGCACCCCAGCCGCAGCCGATGTCGAGCAAACGCTCCCCGGGCCTCAACCGGAGCTTGCGACAGATGAGGTCCAGCTTGTTGCGCTGCGCCTGATCCAGCGACTCGTCGGGACTCGTGAAATAAGCGCAGGAGTAGACGCGTTCCTTGTCGAGCCACAGGCGGTAGAACTCATTGGAGACGTCGTAGTGGAACGAGATGGCGGCTCGGTTCTCCGTCCTCGAGTGGGCCTTGACGGCGCTGCCATGCGGCCTCGGCTGATGGCTCCCGGCGCCCGGCCGCGCGTCGTTGGGCGCAAGCAGTCGAAAGGCGGTGAGGAGTGCGCCCAT
>JAYSVE010000084.1:0-2345 GCA_043718725.1 Methylibium sp. | reverse complement strand
CTCATCGCGTCGCGCGGGTCGGGCTGGCTCAGAACGCCCATCATCAGCGCGGCGTCGGCGACGCTGCGCGTCATCGGGCCGGCCACCCGACCGGCATAAGGCGGGTCGATCGGGATCCGGCCCAGGCTGGGCTTCAACGCGAAGACGCCGCACCAGCCGGCCGGCAGGCGCACCGAGCCGCCGATGTCGGTGCCCATATGCAGCGGGCCGTAGCCGGCGGCCACGCCGGCAGCGGCGCCGGCGCTGCTGCCACCGGGGTTCTTGCTCAGGTCCCAGGGGTTGCGCGTCAACCCATGAAAGCTCGACAGGCCGGACGACAACATGCCGTAGTCGGGCATCGTGGTCTTGCCCAGGATCACCGCGCCGGCTTCGCGCAGGCGGGCGCTGGGGGGCGCGTCGCGCAGGGCCGGCAGCAACTCGGTGGCGGCGCTGCCCAATGGCGTGGCGACGCCTTCGGTCGCGATGTTCTCCTTGATCATCGCCGGCACGCCGTCCAGCGCCCCTTGCGGCCGGCCCTTGAGCCAGCGCGCCTGCGACGCTTCGGCCTGCGCCATCGCGGCCTCGGGGTCGAGCGCGTAGGTCGCATGCAGGTGCGGCTCCCAGGCGCCGATGTGCTTGAGCACGTCGCGCACCACCTCCACCGGAGAGATCGTCTTGCCGCGATAGGCGGCCAGCAGTTCAGTGGCGCTCAGGTCGTGGAGGTGGGGCATGGCTCCTCCTCAGTCAAGCGAACACCGCGGAGACGGCTTTGCATGGCCGCTGGGGTTGCCCCAAGGGACACGAAGGGGCCCCTCGTGGCCTTGAGGGGGCGCGCCGCAGGCGCTCCGGGGGTGGGCCGCCTCACCAGCTCAGCGCCGCCAGGTCGTTGGCAGAAATCGGCGAGCTGCTCCACAGCCCCTTCAGTCCCTTCTTGCCCACCGTCACCTGCGACGGGTTGAAGATGAAGGCGTTGACGGCGTCGCCGGCGATCAACTTCTGGATGTCGCCAAACAGCTTCAGGCGTTGCTTCGGGTTGCCCTCGGCCGCGTACTGGGTGGTGAGGTCGCGGAAGGCCTTGCTGTCGTAGCCCCAGTAGTACTGCGGGTTGGCGTACTGCATGAAGTCCAGCGGCTCGACGTGGTTGATCACAGTCAGGTCGAAGTTGCCCTTGAACGTGCCGCTGAGCCACTGCGCCCATTCGACGTTTTCGATCTTCGCCACCACGCCCACCTTGGCCAGTTGGGCGGCGAGCACCTCGCCGCCCTTGCGCGCGTATTGCGGCGGCGGCAGCGTCAGCGTCACGTTCAGCGGTGTCGCCACGCCGGCCTCTTTGAGCAACGCCATGGCCTTTTCCGGGTTGTAGGGGTACAGGCCGGTCAGGTCGACATAGCCGCCGTCTGTGGGCGCCATGTGCGAGCCGATCGGCTGGCCCAGGCCTTCGAGCACCCCATCGATGAAGGCCTTGCGGTCGATCGCGTGCATCAGCGCGCGGCGCACGCGCACATCGTCGAACGGCTTCTTCTTGTTGTTGATGGTCATGATGCCCTTGCCGGCGGTGCTGCCCAGGGTCACGGTGAAGCGCTTGTCGCCTTGCAGTTGCTTGACGGCCTGCGGCGCGTCCAGGCGCGGCACGGCGTCGATGTCGCCGGCCAGCAGCGCGGCCACGCGCGCGGCCGGGTCGTTGATGAAGCGAAAGCTCACCTTGCTCAGCTTCACGCTCCTGGCGTCGCGAAATCCGCCCCACTGGGTCAAGGTGACCGAGTTGCCCTTCTTCCAGTCGGAAAGCAGGTAGGGCCCGGTGCCCACCGGCTGGGTGGCGGTGTTGGCGGCGCTCTTGGGGTCCAGGATCACCGCGGTGTTTTCACCCAGGCGGAACAGGAAATTGCCGTCGGCGTTGTCCAGCACCAGGATCACCGTTGCGGCGTCGGGCGTCTCGATGCGGGTGATGTTGTCGAACACCGCCTTCTTGGCCTTGTTGGTCGAGCCCTCGGCCTTGGCGCGTTCGAAGCTGAACTTCACGTCGCTCGAATCGAAGGCCTCGCCGTCGGAGAACTTGACGCCGCGGCGCAGCTTGAAGGTGTAGCTCTTGCCGTCCGGGTCCATGGTCCAGCTCTCGGCCAGCAGCGGCGTCACCGAGCCGTTGACGTTGATCTTGGTCAGCCCCTCCAGCACGTTGTAGTGGACGATTTCGCCGATCGCCGCGGCCGGTGCGGTGGTCGGGTCCAGGCCCGGCGGCTCCAGCACCATCGCCAGCACGGCGCTGTCCTTGGCCGCCTGCGCGGTGGGGCCGAAGGCCAATGCCGCCAGCGCCAGCGCGGCGATCAGTCGGGTGGGGGTCTGGGTCATCGCAGGTCTCCTTGAGGGCT
>JAYSVE010000830.1:0-2981 GCA_043718725.1 Methylibium sp. | reverse complement strand
CCGCCCATGTCGAAGCCGATGATGCGCAAGGGCTCGCGGTCATCCCGCAGACCCAGTTGCGCGGTGCGCACCATGCCGACGATGCCGCCGGCCGGGCCGGACAGGATGGCGTCCTTGCCCTGGAAACCATGGGCGTCGGTGAGGCCGCCGGAGGACTGCATGAAGAACAGTGGAACGCCGGGCATGTCGCTCGCGACCCGCTGCACATACTGGCGCAGGATGGGCGAGAGGTAGGCGTCGACCACGGTCGTGTCGCCGCGGCCCACCAGCTTCATCAGCGGGCTGACACGGTGCGACACGCTGATCTGCGCGAAGCCGATGGCCTGCGCGATCGCCTGCGCGCGGGTTTCGTGCGCCGTGTAGCGGTAGCCGTGCATGAAGACGATGGCCACGCTGCGCAAGCCGGCGTCGAAGGCGGCCCGCAGGTCCTTGCGCAGCGTCTCTTCGTCGAGCGCGCGCACCGGCTCGCCGTGGGCACCGACCCGCTCGTCGGCCTCGATCACCCGGGCATACAGCAGTTCGGGCAGCACGATGTGGCGCTCGAACAGGCGCGGCCGGTCCTTGTAGGCGATCCGCAGCGCATCCCGAAAGCCGCGGGTGATGACGAGCAGCATCGGCTCACCCTTGCGTTCGAGCAAAGCGTTGGTCGCGACCGTGGTGCCCATCTTCACACACTCGACGCGCTCGGGAGTGACCGGCTCGTGCGGGCCCAGCCCCAGCAGGTGGCGGATGCCGGCGACGGCGGCGTCGCGGTACTGCTCCGGGTTGTCGCTGAGCAGCTTGTGCGTGGCCAGCGTGCCGTCCGGCCGGCGCCCCACCACGTCGGTGAACGTGCCGCCTCGGTCGATCCAGAATTGCCAGCGATCCTTGGGCGTCATGGGGGCCTCTCTCGTGTCCAGGCCGCAAGCATCGCATGCGGGCAGCAACCGATGGCGACCCGGCCAGGGCGCCCTATGCTTTTGACCCATTGGGGGCCGCTCGGGCCGGCCGCCCCACCGTTCACTGGAGCGCGCATAACACTGACCCGGCGATCGATCCTCCCGGCCACCCTGCTGGCCATGGCCTTTTGGACCGCCCCCGGCGCGGCCCAGACCAAATGGGACCTGCCCGCCGGCTACGCGGCCAGCAACTTCCACACCGAGAACCTGGTGCAGTTCGCGGCCGATGTCGACAAGGCCAGCGCCGGCAAGCTCAAGATCACCGTGCACGCCAACGCGTCGCTGTTCAAGGCGCCCGAGATCAAGCGCGCGGTGCAGGGCGGGCAGGCGCAGATCGGCGAGATCCTGCTGGCCAACTTCCAGAACGAATGGCAGATCTTCGGCGCCGACGGCCTGCCCTTCCTGGCCGACAGCTACGACGCATCGGCCAAGCTGTAAAAGGCACAGAAGCCGGCGCTCGAAAAGAAGCTCGGCGAGCAGGGAATGATGCTGCTGTACTCGGTGCCGTGGCCGCCGCAAGGCATCTACGTGAAGAAGCCCATCAATTCGGCCGCCGACCTGAAGGGCGTCAAATGGCGCGCCTACAGCCCGGCCACCGCGCGCATTGCCGAACTGGTGGGCGGGCAGCCGGTCACGGTGCAGGCGGCCGAGTTGTCGCAGGCCATGGCCACCGGCGTGGTCGAGAGCTACATGTCCTCGGGCGCCACCGGCTATGACAGCAAGACCTACGAGCACATCAAGTACTGGTACGACACGCAGGCCTGGCTGCCGAAGAACGCGGTGCTGGTCAACAAGGCCGCCTTCGACGCGCTCGACAAGCCGACTCAGGACGCGCTGCTGAAGGCCGGTGCCGAAGCCGAGGCGCGCGGCTGGGCACTGTCCAGGACCAAGAACACCGAGTACCTCGACCTGCTGAAGAAAAACGGCATGAACATCGTCGCACCGTCCGCGCAACTGAGCGCCGACATGAAGAAGGTCGGCGACACCATGCTCAAGGAATGGCTAGAGAAATCCGGCCCCGAGGGCCAGGCCGTGGTCGACGCCTACAAGAAGATGTGATGGCCGGCGCGGCCACCCTGCCCTTGCCGCCCGAGGGCCTGCCGCGCCGCGCATTGGACGCGCTGTACGACGGCGCCGCGGCACTGGCGGCGCTGTTCATGGTTGTGCTGCTGCTGGCGATGGTGATGGTGATGCTGTCCATCGTCAGCCGGCAGTTGCACTTCAACGTCCCCGGCATCGACGCCTATGCCGGCTACATGATGGCGGCCAGCGGCTTCCTGGCGCTGGCGCACACGTTCAAGCGCGGCGAGCACATCCGCGTGACCTTGGCGCTCGCGGCGCTCAAGGGGCGGGCGCGGCGGGCCGCCGAGGCATGGGCGCTGTTCGCAGGCTCGCTGCTGGCACTGCTGTTCGCGGCCTACAGCATCCGGCTGGCCTGGCAGTCGCACAGTTATCACGACATCTCCACCGCCAGCGATGCCACGCCGCTGTGGATTCCGCAGCTTGCGATGGCCGTGGGCACGTCGATCCTGGCCGTGGCCCTGCTCGACGAGCTGGTGCTGGAAGTGCGTGGCCGGCGTGTCGCCGCGAGCAGCGACGCGCTGGCGCGCAGCGAATGAGTATCGAATGACCCGCGGATGAGCGACCTCGCCATCACGGCGCTGCTGATCGCGGCCCTCTTCGTCATCCTGGCCAGTGGCGTGTGGATCGGCCTCACGCTCTCGGGCGTGGCGTGGATCGCGATGCAGTTGTTCAGCTCCCGCCCGGCCGGCGACGCGATGGCCGTGACGATCTGGGGCTCGGCGTCGGGCTGGACGCTGACGGCGCTGCCGTTGTTCATCTGGATGGGCGAGATCCTGTTTCGCACGCGCCTGAGCCAGGACATGTTTCGTGGCCTGGCGCCGTGGATGCAACACCTGCCGGGGCGCCTTCTGCACGTCAACGTGGTGGGCTGCGCGATCTTCGCCGCGGTGTCCGGGTCGAGCGCGGCCACCTGCGCCACGATCGGCAAGATGAGCCTGCCCGAGCTGGCCAAGCGCGGCT
>JAYSVE010000829.1:0-2983 GCA_043718725.1 Methylibium sp. | reverse complement strand
GTTGGGATTTTTGTTTCGACATGATGCGTCGCGCGCACGTGGCAATGACACCGGGACGCGATTTCGGCCCGCACAGTGGCGAACGATTCATCCGCCTGTCCTTTGCCAGCTCGATGGCGCAGTTGCAAACGGCCGTGGAGCGCCTTCGGCTGGCGCTGAAATGAAACCCCGGTACTGAGATGACCGCTTTCGCTCCGGGCACCCGCCTCGGCGCCATAATGCCGGGCGGGTTGTAACCCTCTGAAAATGTGGAATTCCGCACACTCTTTCAATCGCTCGCTCGAATAAGCTCGCTCCGTGATTTCCCCCAGCCCTTCGACCGAACCGGGTGCGCTCACGCCCGACACCCAGCCCGGGCACCTCCCGAGCCAACCCAATGTCGGGTTGTGGTCGGACTCCGATGTCGGCCTGCCGCAGGGCCCCGCGACGGCGTTCGTCACCAACCAGTCCAGCGGGTCCGAAAACGACATGCCCACGATCGGGCACATCGGCCGCTACGCGCTCAAATATCGCATCGGTGCCGGCGGGCTGGGCACCGTGTACGCGGCCCACGACCCGCTGCTGTCGCGACTGGTCGCGATCAAGACCTTGAGCCTGGAGCTGTCGGCCGACGAGCGCGAATCGTTCAACACCCTGTTCCTGGACGAGGCGCGCGCCGCGGGCGGCTTGAGCCACCCGCACATCGTCACCGTGTTCGATGCGGGCGTCAGCGACAACAGCGCCTACATCGCGATGGAGATGCTCAAGGGCCGCGACCTGCGCCAGTTGCGCCAGGAAGGCTGGCGGCCGAGCCCGGCCCAGGCGGCGCTGATCGTGCGCCGCGTGGCCGATGCGCTGGCCTACGCCCACAGCAAGGGCGTGGTGCACCGCGACATCAAGCCGGCCAACATCTTCATGGTCGGGCGCACCCAGCCGAGGGTGCTCGACTTCGGCATCGCGCGGGTCGCGCACCGCCATGACATCGGCGGCGTGGGCGACATCGCCGCCGGCTCGCCGTACTACATGGCGCCCGAACAGGCGCGCCAGCAGACGGTGGACCGGCGCGCCGACGTGTTCTCACTCGGCGTCGTGCTGTACGAACTGCTCGCCGACCGCAAACCCTTCCGCGGCGCCACGCTGTCCGAAATCACCAACGCCGTGCTGACGCACGAACCGCCGCTGGCCAGCGAGGTCGACCGCAAGGTGCCCCTTGCGCTGGCTGAAATCGCTGCGCGGGCGATGCTGAAAGACCCTGATCTGCGCTACCGCTCGGCGCGCTCCTTTTCGCGCGATTTGCGCCACTGGCTCGACGACAACCCGGCCAGCGAGGGTCGCGAGGGCTGGCTTGCAACGGCGCTCAAGTCGCGGCGCACCTGGGTCGGGGCCAGCCTCGCGAGCCTGGTCGTCGCGAGTCTGGTGCTGGCCGCCGTGTTGGCGCCGCGCCCCAAGGCGCCCCGGTCCGCGGCGGTCGCCCCCCCGAGCACCGAAGTGGCGGCCCTCCCGCCCGCCCCTTTGGCGGACGCCCCGGCCGCGCCTGAGGCGGTGGCGCCTCCAGCCGTGGCGTCCGTGCCAGAGCCCGCGCCCACGCCGGATTCCTTGGGCTCGGGGGTGGCCCAGACCGGGGCCGTGGCGGCGGCCGGCCAGACGGTCGCGGCGTCGCGGCCTGCGACCAAAACCGCGGCGCCTGCGTCGAGCCGGCCCAGCCCAAGAACCTCGGCCGCCGCCGCGGTGCCGGCAGGGCGCGTGACCGCGGCCACGCCGACGGCGAAAAAGCCACCACAACCTGCCTTGAAAACCGCCGCCGCCGCGACCAAACCCGCGCCGCCCAGGGCCGTGACCGTGGCGGCGGCGCCGGTGCCGCTCAAATACCTCGGCACGCTCAAGATTGCGGTCAGTCCCTGGGGCCAGGTTGAGGTCAATGGCGTCGCCGCCGGCATCGCCCCGCCAATGAACGAGATGACCTTGCCCGAGGGCCGGCACCAGATCGTGATCCGCAATGGCGACTTCCCGCCGTTTCGAAGCACGGTCACGGTCACCCCCGGCCAGGCCGTGGCCCTCAAGCACCGGTTTTGAGCATGCCGCGGCGCGCCATGCTCCCCCTGGCCAGCGTGTTGCTGGGGCTGCTGACGGCCTGCGCCGAGGTGCCGGTCCAGGTGCAACCCCCCGCCAGCGTGATCGAGGCGATCGAGCGACCGGCCGAGAGGGCGCTCCTGCAAGGCTTGCGCCTGTACGACGACGCCGCTTACGTCGACGCCGAAAAGCAGTTCAACCGCGCCTTGCAACTCGGGTTGTTGTCGCCCAAGGACCGGGCCGCCACCCACAAACACCTGGCCTTCATTTACTGCACCAGCAGCCGCAATGCCGAATGCGAAACAGCGTTTCGCGCCGCGCGCCTGGCCGACCCGGGCTTCGCCCTCAGCAAGTCCGAAGCCGGGCATCCGCAATGGGCCCAGGTCTACCAGCGCACGCGGCTGTAGTGCCTGCTCCAAAGGGCGACCCCCCTTGCCGTTGATGCACGACGCTGAGCGAGCGCCCTTTCGGTTCGCGTTGCGCATCTATTGGGAAGACACCGATGCCGGCGGCGTCGTCTTCTACGCCAACTACCTCAAGTTCTTCGAACGTGCGCGCACCGAGTGGCTGCGAAGTTTTGGCCATTCGCAAGAGCAGTTGCGCCGCGATACCGGCGCCATCTTCATCGTGACCGATACTGCGCTGCGTTACCTGTTGCCGGCACGGCTGGACGACCAGCTCGAAGTCAGTGTGGCCCTGAGCCGGCGCACCCACACTCGCATGGGTTTTGTGCAGCAGGCCTGGCGCGGCGTGTCCCTGCTCGCCGAAGGGACCATCGGCGTGGCCTGCGTGCACGCCGCAACCTTCAAGCCCCGCGCGATTCCCAACGAATTGTTGAAAAGCCTAGGATGAATCAAAACCTGTCGATCCTCTCCCTCGTTGTCCAGGCCAGTCTGGTCGTGCAACTTGTCATGGCCGGCCTGGTGATCGCCTC
>JAYSVE010000828.1:0-2984 GCA_043718725.1 Methylibium sp. | reverse complement strand
GAAGCCACGCATCAACATGGCGCGCATGATCTGGCCGCTTTGCGCCGCCACCAATGATGCCGGTTGCAACGCCAGCCCAACCAGGTCGTGCGACGCCGCGACGACGTGCACATGGGCATCGATCAGCCCGGGCAGGACCACGCGACCGCCCGCGTCGATCACTCTGGCGTCGTCCACCTGCACAGGCTCGGACGTGACCGCGGCGATGCGACCGGCCTCGATGACGATCTGGCTGTTCGGGTGCAAGCGGCCCGAGGCGCTGTCAAAGACGTTGGCGTTGCGGATGACTTGCCTGTCACGCATGGCGGCTCCTCAAGACCTTGAAGACCGGTGTCGAATGTGCTTCGCGTCAGCCCGGAAGCAGGCGCTGCCGGGCGGCCTCGTACTCACGCCGCAAGCGCGCGATCAGCTCACGCGCGGGCACCACGCTGTCGACGGCGCCAATGCCTTGTCCGCAGCCCCAGATGTCTTTCCAGGCCTTCGTCGCGGTACCGCCGAAGTTCATCTTGCTGGCATCGCTGATCGCCAGGTTGTCAGGGTCGAGCCCAGCGTTGCGGATCGAACCCTTGAGGTAGTTGCCGTGCACGCCGGTGAAGAGGTTGCTGTAGACGATGTCGTCGCTGTTGCTGTCGACAATCATCTGCTTGTAGGCATCGGCGGCGCGCGCTTCGTCGGTGGCGATGAACGCCGAGCCGATGTAGGCGAAGTCGGCGCCACAGGCCTGTGCGGCCAGCACCGCGCCGCCGCTGGCGATGGCGCCGCTGAGCGCCACCGGGCCATCGAACCATTGGCGGATTTCCTGCACCAGCGCGAACGGGCTTTTCACCCCGGCGTGGCCGCCCGCGCCCGCGGCGACGGCGACCAGCCCGTCGGCGCCCTTCTCGATGGCCTTCCTGGCGAAACTGGTGTTGATGATGTCGTGCAGCACCACGCCGCCCCAGGCGTGCACGGCGTCGTTGACATCGGTGCGCGCCCCCAGCGAGGTGATGACGATAGGTACGCGATACTTGGCGCACACCTGCATGTCGTGCTCCATGCGGTCGTTGCTCTTGTGCACGATCTGGTTGACGGCGAAGGGCGCGGCGGGCTGCCGCGGATGCGCCAGGTTGTGGGCGGCCAGCGCGGCGGTGATTTCAGCCAGCCATTCATCGAGTTGCTCGGCCGGCCGCGCGTTCAGCGAGGGCATCGCCCCCACGACGCCGGCCTTGCATTGTTCGATGACGAGTTTCGGGTTGCTGACGATGAACAGTGGCGCGCCGACGATGGGCAGCGGCAGGTTTCTCAGGACGGCTGGAAGCGGCATGGGGTCGGTCTTTCGCGGAGAGATCTCAGAACGCTTCGAGCGCCAGCGCGGTCACGCTTTCGGCGCCTTCGACGATGGCGTCGCGCATGCCCGGCAGTTTGCTGAGCATGTGATCGGCGTAAAAGTGGGCAGTAGTGACCTTGGCCCGCAGAAAGGATGCGTCGCCCTCGCCACTGGCCAACTGGTCTTCGGCCACCAGCAGCGCACGCGCCAACTGCCAGCCCGCGGCCAGGTTGCCCGCCAGCATGAGGTACGGCACCGAACCCGCAAACACCGCGTTCGGGTTGGTCTTGCTACCGCTCACGACAAATTCAACCACCTGCTCGAACGCCTCGCGCCCGGCCCTCAGTCGCTTGTGCATCGCGCGCGCGGCCACGCTGCTGTGTTGGACGAGTCGGATTTCGGTGTCGGCGATCTGGCCGGCGACGGCCCTGGCCGTGCGGCCACCGTCGCGCGCGGTCTTGCGCCCCACCAGGTCGTTGGCCTGGATGGCCGTCGTGCCTTCGTAGATGGTCAGAATGCGCGCGTCCCGCAGGTATTGGGCGGCGCCGGTTTCCTCGATGAAGCCCATGCCGCCATGCACCTGCACGCCCAGGCTGGCAATCTCGATGCTCATTTCGGTGCTGTAGCCCTTGACCAGCGGCACCATGAATTCGTAGAAGGCCTGGTTCTGCTTTCTGACTTCAACATCCGGGTGGTGATGCGCCGCATCGAAGGCGGCCGCCGCCACCAGCGCCATGGCGCGGCAACCCTCGGTGCAGGCACGCATCGTCATCAACATGCGCCTCACGTCGGGATGGTGAATGATGGCGCCGCTGCCGGGCAGCGAGCCGTCGACGGGCCGCGACTGGATGCGCTCACGCGCGAACTGCGCGGCCTTCTGGTAGGCCCGCTCGGCAATCGCAATACCTTGCACGCCCACCGCGTAACGCGCGGCGTTCATCATGATGAACATGTACTCCAGGCCGCGGTTCTCCTGGCCGACGAGGTACCCGACCGCGCCTCCTTGGTCACCGAACTGAAGCACCGCGGTCGGGCTGGCCTTGATGCCCAGCTTGTGCTCGATGCTCACGCAGTGGGCGTCGTTGCGCACACCCAATGAGCCGTCGGCATTGACCATGAACTTGGGCACGATGAACAGGCTGATGCCCTTGACGCCCTCGGGCGCACCGGCCACGCGCGCCAGCACCAGGTGCACGATGTTGGCGGCCATGTCGTGCTCGCCATAGGTGATGAAGATTTTGGTGCCGAACAGCATGAAGCTGCCGTCGGCCCGGGGTTCTGCGCGCGTGCGCACCAGGCCCAGGTCCGAGCCGGCCTGCGGCTCGGTCAGGTTCATCGTGCCGGTCCACTCGCCCGAGATCATCTTCGGCAGGAACAGCGCCTGCTGTTCTGGTGAACCCGCCGTGAGCAGGGCCTCGATCGCGCCATCGGTCAGCAGCGGGCACAGCGCGAAACTCATGTTGGCACTGTTGAGCATTTCGATGCACGCCGCGCCGATGGTCTTGGGCAGACCTTGGCCACCGAACTCGGCGGGGTGCTGCAAGCCTTGCCAACCCCCTTCACCAAACTGCCGGAAGGCCTGCGCGAACCCTGGGGTGGTCGTGACCTGGCCGTTGTTGAACGTCGATGGATTCTTGTCGCCCTCCCAGTTCAGCGGTGCAACAACCCCTTCGTTGAA
>JAYSVE010000827.1:0-7008 GCA_043718725.1 Methylibium sp. | reverse complement strand
GTGCCTGCCGTACAGGACCTCGGTTCCCGCGTCGACGCGGGCGTAAAGCTGCGGCACCAGTTCCTTGCCGGCCGCACCCAGGCGGCAAAGGCCTTCGATGGCGCGCTCGCGAAGCTGCGCGGCGCCGGGGCCGCGGTTGCCCTGGCTCGGCTGCGCCTCGTCGATGAGACCCAGCAATGTGCCCCCGCCCTCGACACCGAAGTCGGCCAGCCGCGGCAGCGCTGCGTCGGCGCGCTCGCGCAAGCGGCCCGGCGTGGCGGCGAGCCATTCGAGGTCGGCGCGATGGACGACCAGGCTCGACCGCGGTAACACTGCAATCACCCTCGCCACGTTCGACGCCTCCTCGTACCAGGCGGGAAACTTGTCGCCGCGGCTGGCGTCGGCGAAGCGGCGCAGCCGCTCGAACATCGAACGGCCGATGGCAGCGAAATACGTCGGTGGCGCGTCACCGGCATACCGCACCGCGACCGGGCCGCTGGACGGAACCGGAAACCGCGGGTCGGTGAGCAGGCGCCCGGCGACGTCGCGTTCCTCGCTCGTCATCGCGCCGCGGCGCTGGATGCCTGCGAGGAAATTCTTGCCAAGCTCCAGCGGAATCGCCTGGCCCGCGGGGGCGCGGCCGAGCGCGTCTTTGAGCACCTGCGCCATCTCGGCGTTGGCCGCCGCAGCGGGCAGTTCGAGTCGCATGCCCAAGCGCCGGGAGACGAACTCGCCGAAGTCGGGACGGTCGTTGCCCGGCGCCGCCAGGTTGCGCCGCTCTTCGTGGCGGTAGAGCGTGGGCCAGGCACGGAACTCCGCCCCCGATTCGGCGGTGGGTGCGTAGAAGGGGCCCAGCGTGCGCATCACGACGCCGGTGCGACGATAGGCCTCGGCGAACGCGTCAGCGCGCTTGACGTGCAGCGTGATGCGCTGCGCCTGCACCGTGTCGGCCAACGGGTTCCACCAGGCCGCACGCGGCGGCTTGTGCACGGCGCCTGCCGAGGTGACGGCATCGGCGGCGCCGAGCGGCGCGCGCTCGGCGATCAGGCAATGGCCTTTCGCGATCGCGAGCTGCATGCGCTCGTCAGCGCGCTGCGCCTTCGGGTCGTGTGCTCGAACGAAGAGCGCGTTGAAGTCGTGGCCCGCACCCTGGCGCAGCTTGACCGGCGGGCAGGCGTCGCGCCGCTCCATGCGGAAGGCGTCGACGCTGCGGGCCGGGTCGATGGCCACGTCCGGCGCCTCGTGCACAACGAGCACGCGGTCCGCGGCGCCGGTCAGCAGGGCGCGCAGGCAGAACTCGCCGCAACGGGTTTCGTCCTTGCCGAACGCGCCGGCGGTGTCCGAACGCCATGCCACGGTGCGCGCCGTGAACGGGCTGGCGTCGTCGTGGTCGTCGGCCAGCAGCGCCTTGGCGCGGCGTTCCAGCAGGTGGTTGCCGAGCGCGGCCGGCAGCGCCAGCACCGCGAGCGTGAGCACGAGCCCGAGGCCATGACCCTTCCGGCCGCCGCCGAGCTGCGGCCCCGCCCAGGTCGTGCCCGCGAACACGAGAAACAGGAACGGCGCCAGCAGCAGGAAAACCGTGATCGGCAGGCCGATGATCGTGATCGCGAGCACGAAGGGCAGGCTCGGCATCAGCAGCGTCAGCGACGGGGAGCCGATGGGCCGCATGGGATGCAATGGGTGCGTGGGTCGGCCAGAATTATCGGTGCGCGTGCGCTGACAGCGCGACGTTGGCGCGGACTCGGGGGTCAGCGCTGGCGCGATCGGCCCGTGGCGCATTCCACCCTGGAAGTGCGCGCGCCGGCCTGCATCGTCGCATCGACTGGATGAACTGGCGCGACGATCCGAAGCGCTTCCACCCGCGCGGCTACCCCAGGACTGAAGTCGAACTGGGCTGGATCGGCGACGGCGAGGTCCACGGCCAGCCGGGTGACGACGGTCTGCTCGCGCCGCATGGCCGCCCGGCGCACGAGGCCTGGACCCCTTTCGAAGGCTTTCCGTCGAATCGCCGGGCGGCCGAAGTCCTGGTCGGCTACGTCAAGACCTGGCTCAAGGAAGAACGCCTGGAGTCGGGTGGACATAGTCGATGATCACGCCATGGAGAGTCGGGTCTGTTGCCGACTGCAGATGCCCACACGTCCCATGCTGGAAACTCGAATCGTCAGAGAACTGGTTGTTGACGCCGCCGCGGGCATCGCAGGGCAGACTCACCTGAGCGCTGCCAGCGGTCTCGTGAAGTTGGGCAAGCGATTGTTCGTGGTGGCCGACGACGAGCACCATCTGGCGATGTTCGATCTGTCCAACCGCGAACCGGGTCGTCTGGTCGCTATCTTTGACGGAGAACTGCCGCTGCGCCACAAGGCGCGTAAGGCGGCCAAGCCGGACTGCGAGGCGCTGCTCGTGCTGCCCGCGTTCGCCGGCTACCCGCACGGTGCCCTGATGGCCATGGGATCGGGGTCACGGCCTTCCCGGCAGCTGGGTGCCCTGTTGGCACTTGACGCTGCGGCAGAGATCCAGGGGTCCGCACGCACCGTTGACCTTGCGCCCCTGCTGGCCCCGCTGCACGACCTCGTTCCTGATCTCAACATCGAGGGTGCGTTTGTCCAAGGCGACCGGTTCTCCTTGCTCCAGCGCGGCAACCGTGGCTTGGCAACCAACGCCCGCATCGACTTGAGCTGGTGCGGTTTGCAACGATGGCTCGGCGAGGCCGGCCCGGCGCCGAAACCTGCTGCGATCACACGCTTCGCGCTCGGAGCAATCGACGGGGTCGCCCTGTCGTTCACCGATGGCGCGGCGCTGCCTGGAGGCGACTGGCTGTTCAGCGCCGCGGCCGAGGACACCTCGGACGCCTACAACGATGGACGCTGCGCCGGATCGGCGATCGGACTCGTCGATGCGGGCGGCACGATCCGATTGCTGGAGCGCCTGTCACTGACCTGTAAGGTGGAAGGCATCACGGCATCGGCCGCAGGCGAAACGATCGACCTGTTGCTGGTGACCGATGCTGACGACAGGCGTCAGCCCGCGCTGCTGCTTTCCACGGCATTGCAGCGTTGAGTGTCACGCCCAGGATCAGGTGCCAGTCCGGCCTTTGCTGGTTCTTTCCACGGGACGTTTTGATTGACGCGGCGCATGCACAGGCACGTTCTCGCGGACTTTGTCTCGCCCCGCGGTCGCATCGGTCTGCGCCTGCAACGGGAACTGCTGCGCGTTCAGAGGCTTGGTCGAGCTTTTGGACTGTTTCATGAGGGTACCCAGTGGTCAGCGTGATGAAGTCGGAGGGCGTCAAGACTTCTGCCAGCGCTTGGGCAACCGACCGAGGCCAGAACTCTCGACGGCGTGGTGGTGACGATTTGCATCGTGGCCGCGTGCTACGGAGCATCATCCTGGCGGCATGCCGTGTCTGTAGGACTGCGCCTTCTCCATCAATGGAAGTCGTGGCTCGGACGATCGCGTTGAAGGTCAGGTCTCCGGCGCAGGTCCGACCGTCGCTTCATGGCCGGGACTGCAGATTGCAACTGTCAGGTTCCGGGCATCCCCAAGTTTGATGACGGCTTCGGGGCGGCGAGTTCGCTCACCCGGCCGACAAGTCGCGACCCACTGCGGTCATTCGCCCCGCAGGCCTGAAGCAGCCGCCCGGGTCGGCACAGGATGGCTACACTGCCAGCCATGCATGCGCTGATCGAAACCCACCGCGCCGAACTGCTGGCCCTGGCACGCAGGCGCGGCGTAACGGGTGTATGGGTCTTTGGCTCGATGAGCCGTGGCGACGGCAGCAACAACAGTGACGTTGATCTGCTGGTGACCCTGGCCCCAGGGACCAGCGCGCTTGCCTTGGGCGGCCTGTTGCTGGATGCACAGGATTTGCTCGGCCGCCGTGTGGATGTCGTCACCGAAGCGAGCTTGCACCCCGCACTGCGCGAGCGCGTGGTGGCAAGCGCCGTGCCGCTGTGATCCCGGGCCCCGATGCCGATCGGGTGCTGCTGGCGCATATGCGCGACTGCCTGGACCGGATCCTCGAGTACACCAACGCCGAACGCGCCCGCTTCGACACCTCGCGCCTGGTGCAAGACGCAGTGATCCGCAACCTGCAGACCTTGGCCGAGTCAAGCCAGCGTTTGTCGAGCGAGATCAAGGGCACCGAACCGCAGATCCCATGGCGGGAACTCTCCGGATTTCGCAACGTGATCGTGCACGGCTATCTGGGCGTTGACCTCGGGGCCGTCTGGCTGGTCGTCGAACAAGACTTGCAAGCGCTCTCCGCGGCTGTGAACCGCATGACCACGCACCTCGGTCCACACGGCTGATTCGAACGGCCGTTTGGCCGCTGAACCACCGGCCGCTCCTGGCCGACTGCCGGTATCCGCGAGCGGCGGTTTCGGAGGAGCCCGGTCCCGGAACAGGTTCCAGACCGAGCGATAGCCCTTGCTCCCACTTCGCCCCCTTCCGACCCTGGCCGCCCGATCTGTCGACCTACTCGTCCGCGTCTTCCGGAAGATCGTGGTCCGCCCGCCTTGCGCCACTGACATGTGCCCAAAAGCTCGACTTGCGCTTGTGCTGGGCCCGAATCCTGGCTTCGAACACTTCGGGCGACTCAAGATGCCTCGGCCCGGTGCAGATCGGCGCCAATGCCGCCAGTCGGGCCCAGTACTTCGCCGCGTGGTGATACGCAGGCGCGTAGGCTCGGTCGAGTATTGCGACCAGCAAAGCCCGGTAGACCAGCGTGGCGCCTGTCCACAGCCCCTTGCGCTCCAGGGCCTCGGCCAAGGGCACCAGTGTTCCGTAGTCGCGTCCCTGGATGGCTGCGGGATCACTCGTGAGCGCCACCTCGGCCGCCGTGTCGTCGCCGATGTCCATGAGCAGGAGCGCCACCACGATCGGATTGGCATGCGCCGCAGCCAGCTTGCGCGCAAGCTCGATGGCTGGTGCCTGCTCGTGCGGCGGCAGCAGGTCGAGCCAGGCATGCAGGTCCCAGACCGCCAAGCTCGCCTCGAAGAGTTGCTGACGCTCCACCGCTGCGTCGCCCGTGCGCCCAAGCGCCGCCAGCGCCTGGGCGAGCAGATGCCGGCGGGTGCTCTCCAGGTGCGCCCAGGAGCCTTCGAGCCACGCCAGGGCGCCTTCCGGTCGGCCGTACTTCAGGAATGCCTCAGCCAGCGTCGACATCTGCATCGGGTTCGGCGACGGGCTGTGCCTGAGCATCGCCCGCACGAGCACATCCGGGTCGCGCAGTGCCTCGGACAGCAGCGACAGCGCTGTTGACGCCTGTGACGCCGGCCAGTTCAGGCGCGCTGGCGCCGCGGGCGGGTGCTCTATCGCATCGTCGAACTGGGCTTCGAAGGATGACACCAGGCCGCGGAGCGCATCCTCACTCAGCAGCAGGTCGGAGCGGCGCAGCAACTCCTCGCGGGCACCGCATGGGTCGGCCGCGACCAGGGTCGTGATTCGGTCGGGCCAGGCGCTCACAGGGCTTTCGCAGCGCGAGGCGGCCTTCAGCCACAGCACGCAGGCCGCGCGGATCGCGTCGCCGATGACACCACTGGAATCGTCGGCACGATTGAAGAACACTTCGTCGCCTTGGATGAACGCCTCGGCGAGTGCCAACGTCTCGGCCGGATCCCGCGGCATCAGCTCGTGCTCGACCTGTTCGAGCCATGCGCAGAGTTCACGGCCGAACTCGCCCACCTGTGAATAGTCGACGTACTGGGTCGACCGCTTCCATGCCGCCAGTTTCTTGCGAAAGACCGTCGCCAGCGCCTTGGGCTGGTTTGACAGCTGCAGCCGCACGAGTCGCTCGTGCACCGCGGCGTGATCCGCGGCCAGTTCGATCAGGACCGAGCTCAGGGTTTCGGCGTCGAGCTGCCGAAGGAACGAGGCCAGGTTGTCAAGGGAGGTCTTGCTCGGCATGGGGTCGATTGTCGGTTCTGACCTGCCGCCGCCATCGCGAGGTCGTCCGCAACCGGGTGCAAGGCAGCGGGGGCCGATCTCGAGTGCCGGTCAGATATGCTGCGGTCTGCGGGGTGCCCACACGAAGACGATCGACGTGACGCCCCGGCGCCGAGCAATGAATGACTGCTGATTTGCGCCCGATGTACGTTTCCGACCTCACCCACTTCCTCGACAAGTCCGGCGCGATCGGCCCGGTCAAAGGCCCGGCGCGCGCCATGGCGCAGTTCCATGTCGACGTGGTCGCTCATGCCTCCGACGCAACGTCAACGGCCCTTCCCGCGCCGAGGTGCTTCAAGTGCAAGAAGGGCGCGGTCGAGGCTGACCGGGCCCACGACGACGCCATCGTGTGGGTTTGCCCGAGGTGCCGCACGGAGGGGCGCATTTCGAACTGGCAGGGGAGCCTCTGGGATCTGCGCGACCGCCCGTCGGCCCCCGGTTGACCGGACAAGCGAACGCGATGGGCCTGTCATCGAGGCTGTTTCTGCTCGCCGCTGACGACACGCTGCATGCGCTGGCCAGCGCGGCCTTCATGCGAATGCTGCGGCGCGAAGACGTCGCCCGTGTTCCCGACTTTGCCGGTCAGCGCGTTCGCCAGGTCAGCATCGTCGTGGAAGTGGTGAAGGGCACACCGTTGCACATGGTGCACTGGACCTTCTCCATTCTCGACATCGATGCTGACGGTTTGCTGGATGTCGAGCGCCTGAACACCCAGCAATTCGCCCGTGTGGACGAACCGATCGAACCCGCAAGACCGGCTCAGGGCCAAGGGGGACCCATCATCAATGCGGTCAGGCGTTTTGTCGCCCGAGGCGGTTCCTGGGATCCAGACGAACGCCTGCTGCGCCGCATCGAGGCAGCGGCGCTGGGGCAAGTACCGTGTCCGCGGGTTCGGCTGGTTCGATGAGCCCAGTTGCCTGAGCGAAGGCGGCTTGGCACGGCTGATTGGGCGAGACCCGTCACCACGCGTGCGTCACCGGCACCTTGTCTTAACCCGAGTTTGTCACTTTCCGATTGATTTCCCTGCTGTGCTGCGCTCAAGTCCTTGCCAGCATTGGTTTCCGGCTTGAAGACGAAATGTAGTGC
>JAYSVE010000826.1:0-2987 GCA_043718725.1 Methylibium sp. | reverse complement strand
GGTCGAGGCGCTGGAGCGGCGCAACACCGCGGACTTCGAGGTCACGCTCTATTCGCACAGCCCGGACGACGGCAGCGCCCTGCAGCTGCGCATTCGCGCCGCCTGCGAGCACTTCGTCGAGATGGGGGCCATGTCGGCGGCGCAGATGGCCCGGCGCATCGAGCATGACGGGATCGACATCCTGGTCGACCTGAAAGGCCAGACCTTCGGCAACCGCCAGGCCGTCTTTGCGCACCGGCCGGCGCCCATCCAGGCCACCTTTCTGGGCTTTCCCGGCACCAGCGGCGCCGACTACATCGACTACATCATCGGCGACCGCTGGGTCACGCCGATCGAACATGCAGGGCACTTCACCGAGACCATCGCCCAACTGCCGCACAGCTACCAGCCCAACGACAGCCAGCGCGCCCGCCTGCAGCCGGGAACGCGGGCGCAATGGGGCCTGCCCGACGACGCGCTGGTGCTGGGAAACTTCAACCAGAGCTTCAAGCTCTCGCCGCACACCTTCGACGCCTGGACGCGCATCCTGCAGGCCCAGCCGAACGCCATCCTGTGGCTGCTCGAAGACAACCCCCAGGCCACCCAGAACCTGCGGCGCGCGGCGCGGCAGCGCGGCGTGGATCCGGCGCGCCTGGTGTTTGCGCCGCGCGTACCGGTGCAGGCGCACCTGGCGCGCCTGCCGGTGGCCGATTTCATGCTCGACAACTGGCCCTGCAACGCCCACACCACCGCCAGTGACGCGCTGTGGACGGGCGTGCCGCTGGTGAGCCTGATGGGCGACAGCTTTGCCTCGCGCGTGGCGGGCGGCCTGCTGCACGCGGTGGGCCTGGGCGAGCTGGCCTGCACCACAGTGCAGGACTACGAAGCCACCGCCATCGACCTGCTCGCCAAACCGCAGCGCTTGCAGGCCTTGCGCCGGCATCTCGAAGAAGGCCGCGCGCAGTTCCCCTTGTTCGATGGCGCGCGCTTTGCCGCCGACCTGGAGCGTCTGTACCTGCGCATGGTCGCGCAGGCGCGCCGGGGTGGGCCGGCGCAGGCCTTGTTGGCGCAAGTGCCAAGCAGCGCCTGAGAAGCGCCACGTTGGGCCGCCTTATCGGCCCACAGCGCGGCGCCGTCCATCCTTACGATGGCCGCCATGCGGCGCCGTCCCGGTGCCGATGAAGGCGCGTCGATGAACACCCCTCCCATGTTCCACCTTGCGGTGATGCAACCCGCCGGCTATGTGCATTCGCTCGGTTTTCTGGACCAGGCGCGCTATGTGCGCTACCAGCTCAGGCGCCTGGGCCTCGGCGTGACGCTGGGCAAGAACCGGCTGCGCGAAGACGCCGTCAACCTCGTGTTCGGCGCGCACCTGGGCTTCCCCGCCGACTGGAAGACGCGCCACGCCTGCATCTTCGTCAACCTGGAGCAGTTGGGCGAAGGCGGCGCCGCGCCGGGGGCCGACTACCTGCACTTGCTGCGCGGCTCGGCGGTGGTCGACTACGACGCGGCCAACGTCGGCGCCTACAGCGAACACGCCGCCGATGTGCCCTTGTTGCCGTTCCTGCACGCACCCTACCTCAGCGACCCGGGCCAGGCACCCATGGCCTTGCCGCTCGAGCAGCGGCCCATCGACTTGCTATTCTTCGGCAGCCTGAACCCGCGCCGGCGCGCCTACATCGACCGGGTCGAGACCTGTGGCGTCAAGGTGGCCCTGTTCGACCAACCGATCTACGGGCCCGAGCGCGACGATTTCATCCGCCAGTCCAAGGCGGTGTTGAACTGCCACCACTACGCAGCCAGCCGCTTCGAGCAGGTGCGCGTTTCGCACTGCCTGTCGCTGGGCACGCCGGTCCTGTCTGAGCGCGTCGCGGCGACCCTGCCGCCGGCGGCGTTTGAAGACGCGGTGTTCTGGCTCGGTGACGGCGCGCTGGAGAAGTTCTTCTCAGCCGAGTTTGCGACGCCTGCGTTCTTCGAGCAGGCGCGCGGCAAACTGGCCGCCTTCACGCGCCACGACCCGATCGAGGCCTATGCCGACCTGGTCGGCTTTGCCGCCGGCTTCCAGCAAGGCCACCAGCGCACCCGCGGCACGCTGCCATGGCGCCCGAGACAGATGAACCTGGGCTCGGGCAAGGACTACCAGCCGGGCTGGTTGAACGTCGACGTGATTGAGCGTGCCGAGCCCGATGTCGTGCTCGACCTGGGCCAGCCGCTGCAACTGCCGCTGGCAATGACCAGCCGCTTCGGCGCCCAGGTGGTGCTGGCCGAAGGCGGCCTGGCGCGCATCCACGCCAACAACGTTCTTGAGCATGTGCCCGACCTGACCCTGCTGATGGGCAACGCGCTGCGTTTGCTGGAGGAGGGCGGGTTGTTCGAGATCGAGGTGCCTTACGAGAAGGCGCTGACCGCCTGGCAAGACCCGACGCACCTGCGCGCCTTGAACGAAAACTCCTGGCTCTACTACACCGACTGGTTCTGGTACCTGGGCTGGTTCACCCACCGCTTCGAGATGGCCGGCTCGACCTGGCTCGACGCGCAGGTGCAACCTTGCCGCAAAGAGGAGGGCGCCTTCATGCGCGTGGTGCTGCGCAAGATCGCCACCACGCCGCAAGAGCGCAATCGGGCGCGCGTGATGCGCGCCGATTTCGGTGGCGTCCTGGACGACCCGGTGCCGGCGCATGCGGCCGTGGTTCCCGGCGCGCGCCCGACGCTGACCGCTGGCGTCGCCGCGCTGGCCTGAGCGAGCTTCTTTCGACCGTCCTTCGACAGGCTCCTGGCGTGCAAAGTGCGCGCCGGCGCGGCGACAAATCCGGCGCGCGCCCCGCAGAGCGGAACGATGCACGCCGATGGGCATAGTGCGCAAAACGGGTGTAGGTCTTTGCCTGACAAGCGGCACAGAAGAATCTGGACTGAAGTGACAGAGCTGGCCTGATGTTGCAGCCCATCTTCGCTGCGCACAATCCATTTCACGTTGAAAGCAATGCCGCAACGACCACCGCCCACCGACA
>JAYSVE010000825.1:0-2992 GCA_043718725.1 Methylibium sp. | reverse complement strand
CGATGCGGCCGCGCGCCAGGTCCACTTCCAGCACCTTGACCTTGACGATGTCGCCGGTCTTGACCACCTCGCGCGCGTCTGTGACGAACTTGTGGCTCAACTGGCTCACGTGCACCAGCCCGTCCTGGTGCACCCCCAGGTCGATGAAGGCACCAAACTGCGCGACGTTGCTGACCGTGCCTTCGAGCGTCATCCCGGGCTGCAAGTCCTTGATGTCCTCAATGCCGTCGGCCAGCCGCGCCACCTTGAAATCGGGGCGCGGGTCGCGCCCGGGTTTCTCAAGTTCGGCGAGGATGTCCTTGACGGTGATGGCACCGAACTTCTCGTCGGCGAAGGCCTCGGGCCGTTGGTGTGTCATCAGCGCGCGGATCACATCGCTGCGCCCCATCACGTCGGCGGCCGGCCTGGCCACCGCCGCGAGAATGCGCTCGACCACCGGGTAGGTCTCAGGGTGCACGCCCGACTGGTCCAGCGGGTTGTCGCCACCACGAATGCGCAGGAAGCCGGCGCTCTGCTCGAAGGTCTTGGCGCCCAGACCGCTCACGTCGAGCAACTGCTTGCGGCTCCTGAACGCGCCGTTGGCGTCGCGCCAGCGCACGATGCTGGCCGCCACCGCGCCGCTCAGTCCCGACACCCGCGACAGCAGCGGCATCGACGCGGTGTTCAGGTCCACGCCCACCGAGTTGACGCAGTCCTCGATGACCGCGTTCAGGCTCCTCGCCAGGTCGCCCTGGTTGACGTCGTGCTGGTACTGGCCGACGCCAATGCTCTTGGGCTCGATCTTCACCAGCTCGGCCAACGGGTCCTGCAGGCGCCGCGCAATGCTCACCGCGCCGCGCAGGGTCACGTCGAGTTCGGGCAACTCCTTGCTGGCGTATTCGCTGGCCGAGTAGACCGACGCGCCGGCCTCGCTGACCACCACCTTGTCGATCTTCGTCTCGGGTGCAAGCTGCTGCAGGCGCTTGATCAGGTCGCCGGCCAGTCTGTCGGTTTCACGGCTGGCCGTGCCATTGCCGATGGCGATGAGGTTCACACCATGCGTGGCGCACAAGCGCGCCAGGCTGTGCAAGGAGCCGTCCCAGTCGCGCCTCGGTTCGTGCGGGTAAATCGTGTCGGTGGCCAGCACCTTGCCGGTGGCGTCGACCACGGCCAGCTTGCAGCCGCTGCGGATGCCCGGGTCCAGCCCCATCACCACCCGCGGGCCGGCGGGTGCGGCCAGCAACAGGTCGCGCATGTTCTCGGCGAACACCTTGATGGCGATCCGCTCGGCCTCTTCGCGCAGGCGCGCAAACAGGTCGCGCTCCAGGCTGAGGCTCAACTTGACCTTCCAGGTCCAGCCGATGCACTTGCGGATCAGGTCGTCCGCGGCGCGCCGGTCATGGCTCCAGCCCAAATGCAAGGCGATGCGCCCCTCCGCCAGGCCGACGACCGCGGCGGGCCGCAGCGCCGGCCTGGCGGCAGTTGGCAGCGCGGCGGTCGACGCTTCAAGCAACGCCGCGGCCATGTCGGGCGGCACCAGCCTGGCATCCAGGAACTCCAGCGTCCGGCCCCGAAACACCGCCAGCGCGCGGTGCGACGGCACCGTCCTGATCGCCTCGGTGTAGTCGAAGTAGTCGCGGAACTTGGACACGTCGGGGTGGTTTTGGTCGCGGCCGTCGAGCAGCCGGCTCTGGAACGAGGCCTCGTCCCACAACCATTCGCGCAGCTTGCGCACCAGTTGGGCGTCTTCGGCCCAGCGTTCGGACAGGATGTCGCGCACGCCATCGAGCATGGCCGCGACATCGGCAAAACCCGCCACGGCGTTGATGAATGCGGCGGCCTCGACGTGAGGGTCCAGCGACGGATCGGCAAACAGCTTGTCGGCCAGCGGCTCGATGCCGGCCTCGCGCGCGATCATGGCCTTGGTGCGGCGCTTCAGCTTGTACGGCAGGTACAGGTCTTCAAGCTCCTGCTTGGTCGGCGCGGCGTCGATGGCGGCCCGCAGCTCGGGGCTCAGTTTGCCCTGCTCGGCGACGCTTTTCAGCACCGCCGCGCGACGCTCTTCGAGCTCGCGCAGGTAGGACAGGCGCGCTTCGAGCTCACGCAGTTGGGTGTCGTCCAACCCCTCGGTCGCCTCCTTGCGGTAGCGCGAAATGAACGGCACCGTGGCGCCGCCGTCGAGCAACTCCACGGCGGCGTTGACCTGGGCCAGCCGAACCTTCAGCTCGGTGGCGATCTGCAGAAGAATCTTGTTCAACCTAGAAACGGCAGTTGGACGCGCCCGAGGGGGCTGCGATGCGGTGGGCTGGCAAGACGCGACGACGCTGCGGGCTCATGCCCGCGAGGAGAAGCAAGGCAGCCAGCGCGCCGCAGCGCGGCTCAATCGGGTGCGTAGCGCTCTCACCCAGCCGGTGAAGATGGTCGTGAGGAAAGATGTCAATATCCATGCGGCGTTTCCAGCGGGGGAGAGTGGTCAACTGCCGTTTCTAGGTTCAAGGCAGGTGGCGCCGGTCAGGTCGGGCCGGCGCGTCAAATGGGAAGCGGCGCAGTGTGCCACAGCAAAACTGCGAAGCGCCGCGCCGCGTCGGCGCGGCGTCAGTTGATCGCGCCCGACCCCGGCATCTGGTCGGTCACGGGCGTGAACAGCCCGCCCACATCGATGGCGTCGAAGTGGTATTTCAGGCCACAGAAGTCGCAACCGATCTCGGCCCGGCCCTGCTCCAGGACGATGCTGTCGACCTCGCCGCGGCCCAGGCCGCGCAACATGTGGCCGACGTGGTCGCGCGAGCAGGTGCACGCAAAGCGCGGCCCGCTCGCGCCGGCCTGCGGCTCGAAGCGGCGCAGCGGCTCCTCCCAGAACAGGCGGCGCAGCACGCTGTCGACGTCCAGCGTCAACAGTTCGTCGCGCGTCAGCGTGGCCGCCAGGTGGGCGATGCGGTGGTACGACTCGTTGCGGACGATCGCGTCTTCACTGCTTTGTTGAGCAGACACGCCAAGGTTCCCGGCGCCTTGC
>JAYSVE010000824.1:0-7033 GCA_043718725.1 Methylibium sp. | reverse complement strand
GACAGGCTCACGCCGCTGATCGGCGCGTCCTGCACCATGATCGGGATGCTCAGCGCCGACGACAGCGCGGCGAAGAACTCGAAGGTCTTTTCTTCGGGCACGCGCAGCGTGGCGCCGTGGTAGGGCGGCATCACCATCACCATCGCCGCGCCCAGCTCCTGGGCGCGCCGGCTGCGCTGCGCGCACACGCGCGAGCTGAAATGGGTGGTGGTCACGATCACCGGCACGCGGCCGTTCACATGCTTCAGGATGGCCTGGGTGAGCGTCTCGCGCTCGTCGTCCGACAGCACGAACTGCTCGGAGAAGTTGGCCAGGATGCACAGGCCGTTGGCGCCGGCATCGATCATGAAGTCGATGCAGCGCATCTGGCTGGCAAGGTCGAGTTCACCGGTGTCGGTGAAAGGCGTCGGTGCGACGGGAAAGACGCCTTGGTAGCGTGGCGTGGGGGTGTCGGTCATGGGTCGTTCACTGGGTTTGGATGAGCCGTGGCGGGGGTGGCGATGCGGTGTCAGCCATTCTCGCCACGTTTGGACGAGCGGCCGGCATACTTGGCCTCGAGTTCCTTGACGACCTTGGCCTCGGGCAGGAGTTTGTTGCCGGCCAGCCAGAACTCGGTGGCGCGGCCCCGGGCATCGTGCACCAGCCGCACCGGCTCGCCATGCGCCGCAAAACCGCCGGCCAGCGCGATGTGGCCATGGCGCGCGCCGTGGCGGTCGATGCCGCGGACCTCCAGTTCGGGCGCGTCCTGCAGCGGGTTGGGCAGCGCCGGGTTCGCCACCAGCACCTTCTTGGCCATCGGCAGCAGGTCGGTCGTGCCCCACAGGCTCCACCAGCGGCCGCTCCACGGCGCACTGCGGCGCGACGCCGCGCCGTGTTGCTCGAAGGCGCGCAGGATGTGCAGCGCCCCGTCCAGCCACGGGTGGGCCAGGCCGTCGGCGGCGTTGCTGAGGACCGAGACCGTCAGCGCCTGCAAGGGCACGCTGACGGTGCGGGTGAGGGTGCCCTGGAAGCCGCCCGAGTGGCCGAACCAGTCCCAGTCGGCCAGGCTGCCGCTGATCGTGCCCAGGCCGTACCAGCGCTCCAGGCTGGCATGCGGGTCGCGCCACTGGCGGCGCAGCATCTCGCGCCGGCTCGCGACCGCCAACACGCTGGTTCGTGCGAGGGGCGACAGGCTGGCAAAGAAGCGCGCCAGGTCGGATGCCGTGCTGACAAAGCCGGTGGCCGACGCCAGCGCCTGGGTCGGGTTCTCCACCGGCAGCGTCAGGCGCCGCCCCAACGGCAGCTTGGCGCTGTGGCCGCGCGCCAGCGGCGTGCCACGCGGTAGCGGCGCGTCGGGCAGTGTCTCGCGCAGGCCGCTCGCGGCGACGATCTCGCGCGCTATCCAATCGGTGTACGGCTCGCCGGTCACCGCCGTGATCGCCAGGCCCAGCAGCGCGTAGCCGTGGTTCGAATACTTGAAGCGCGTGTTCGGCGCCAGCGTCGTGCCCGCCGCAAGGTCGGCGCGGATCTGCGCTTCGTTCAAAAACGGGCGCCGGTCGCTCCACTGGCCGCTGTCGGCGCCATCGCGCACCAGGCCGGCGCTGTGTGACAGCAACTGGCTCAGGCTCACGTCGGCAACTTGCGGGTGCAAGTCTTTGACGAGGCTGCCGATGCGGTCGTCCAGGCCCAGGCGACCCTGTTCGCGCAGCTTCAACACGCCCGCTGCGGTGAAGCTCTTCGAGTGCGACGCGACCCGAAAGCGATGCCGCGGCGTCAGCGTCAGGCCGCGCGCCAGGTCGGCGTGGCCGAATGCCACATCGAGCACCGGCTTGCCCTTGTGCGCGACGCAGATCGCGCAGCCCGGCTGTTCGGTCAGGCGCATCTGGTGGTCGAGCCAGCGCGGCAGGTAGTCGAGCGCGGCGCCAAGCCATTTGTCCACGGGGCGGTCTCTGGTTGCGCCCGCCAAAGCGCGGGGCCGACGAGTCTATAGCGCGGCTGAGCCCATTTCTCCGGCGCATGGTTTGCCCTTGGGGATCGCACCCATTCCCAGGATATAAATGTTTATTAAGATATGCAGATAGACGAGCGATTCGCGCGGGTCTGCCCTCGGCCTCTCGGTCGCAGTCCACGCTGACGCGCCCGGAGCCCGTCTTTTGTCAACCCTCCAAAGGAGAGTCCATCATGCGTATTCAAGCCTTCCTTGCCGCCGCGGTTCTGTCGGTGGCGGCCACCTCCCTGTGGGCCCAGGACAAGGTCGCCTATCACATCAACGACGCCGCCGGCCAGACGCTGGGCGGCTTGCGCAACGCCAAGAACCATCTCGACATCGACCCCTCGGCGCAGATCACCGTGGTCACGCACGCCGCCGGCGTCGACTTCCTGATGCAGGACGCCAAAGACCGCAACGGCAACCCCTACGACATTGCCGTGCAGGAACTGGTGCGGCGCGGCGTCAAGTTCGAGGTCTGCGAGATCACCTTGAAAAACCGCAACCTCAAGCGCGACCAATTCATCCCCGAGGCCTCGTTCACGCCGTCGGGCGTGGTGCGCCTGACCAAGCTGCAGACGCAGGGCTTCGCGTACATCAAGCCCTGAAATTCAAACGACCCGAACGACCCGAAGACCCGATTGACCCGGATGAACTTCTCCAAGTTGTTGCGCCGTGTCGGCTGGGCTCTTGCCGCGTGCGCGGCGGTGGTCGGATTGTCCGGCTGCGCCGCGATGTCGGCGCAGAACCCGTCGTCCTCGCTGCGGCCGGTCAACGCCGTCAGCGACGCCGCCGACGCGCGCGTGATCCTGGCCGGCCACGACGTCGTGGCTTATTTCACCCAGGGCCGGCATGCGCTGGGCTCGGTGCAATTCAAGAGCGTGTTCGAGGACGTCACCTTCCGCTTCGCCAGCGCCGAACACAAGCGCCTGTTCGACGAAAACCCGCGCAAGTACCTGCCCCAGTTTGGTGGCTACTGTGCCAACGGCATGGCCTACGGCCTTCCCTGGGGAGGCGACGCGGACACCTGGCGCATCGACAACGGCAGGCTCTACATCTTTGGCGGCCAGGCCTCGAAAGACGCCTTCGAGCTGGACCCGCCGCGCAACCTGGCGCTGGCCGAGAAGTACTGGGCCGAAGAGGTTGCCGGGCGCCACAGCTTCTTGCAGCGCGCCAAGCGAATGGTGTTCCGCGTGCCGCACTACAAGGGCGGCGAAGAACTGGCGCGCGAGGTCGCGGCGGCGAAGGCGCGCAAGCCCTGAGGCTGAGAGTCCATCGACCGGGCGGCGCACACGGAGCCATCGGCCCGGGCCAGACCTGTCGGAATATCGGTGCTTGCGAATAGAATTCATGGCACGCGCAACCCGGAGATATCGGTCATGAGCATCAAGAAAAGTGAAGACCTGGTGTTCGAATCGGTGGCCGAACTGTTCGCCGTGCTGTCGACGCCGATCCGGCTGAAGATCATCAGCGCGGTGTGCCATGGCGAGAAGAACGTCTCCGAGCTGCTGGCCGAAATCGAGACGACCCAACCGAACATGTCGCAGCATCTCAGCATGCTTTACCGCAGCGGCGTGCTGGCCAAGCGCCGCGACGGCACCCAGATGTACTACCGCTTGCAGAGCGAACGCGTCGCCACCCTGTGCCGCGCCGTTTGCACCCAGGTGGCGATCGAGCTCGACGGCGACGCCCAGGTCAGCCCCGCCGACCGGCTGGTGCCGGCCATGCACCGCTGAACCCGGCGCGGGCGCCGGGCAGCGCGTTGCGCGCCGCTGGCGGCGCCGGCCCGCCACCGGGCCTGGCCTGGGGTCGTTCTCTATGGCGACAGGAATCGCCCGCTTCTACGATCAAACATGCCAACTGTTTGCTCCGCTCCACGGCTGTTGGCGTTGCGAGGCGGTCACAGCGTGCACGAAGTCTTCGAGCAGATTTTTTCGGCCACGCCATGGCCTTGCCTGATGTTGGCCGAAGACGGCTCCGTGCTCGGCGCGAGCGACGAGTCCCGCGCAGGCGTCGATGGGTCCACAGCCGACGCACCGTTGCGCGAGCGCGCGCCGCACTACCTCGGCTTGCTGCGTGGCAACGTGCCCTGGCTGACCCCGCAAGAAGCCGACAGCATTCGCAGCCTGCCGTCGGGCGCGCTGGTCTGTGAACGCATTCACCTGCGGCGCACGGCGTGGGGGGCCTGCCTGGTGATCGTCGACCAGACCGATCTGCGCCAACTGCAGGTGGCCGACATCCAGACGGCCCGCCTCGCCTCGCTCGGATTCATGTTGGCCGGCGTGTGCCACGAGGTGACCAACCCGCTCACGTCGCTGCACTCCATCGTGCAGATCCTGCGCTCCGAAAAGCACCTGAGCCAGGCGCTGCTGGACAAGGGGCTCGACAACATCGCGGCCAACGTCAAGCGCATCCTGGACATCTCGCGCCGGCTGGTGAAGTTCTCGCGGGTCGGCGACGAGCCGAGGGTGTGCTTTGCCATCGACGACGCGATCGAAGAGGCCGCCGTTGTACTGCGGCATGAAGGCCTGCTGCATCACATCGAACTGCATCATCAGCCGGACCCGAATGCGGTGGTGTTCGGCAACACCGGACAGGCCCGCGAGATCTTCCTGAACCTGTTCGTGAACGCCGCCCAGGCGATGGCCGGCAGGGGCCGGCTGAGCGTGGCGACCCGCAGCGCCGGCCAGACCATCGAGGTGCTGGTCAGCGACACCGGCCCGGGCGTTCCCGCCGCGTTGGCGGGCCGGATCTTCGAGCCGTTCTTCACGACCCGGGCGGACCAGCAGGGCACCGGGCTCGGTCTGGCGATCTGCACCGAGATGGCGCTGGAGCATGGCGGCGGCATCGAGTTGCGGCACAACTCGCCGCAGGGCGCCGTGTTTTGCGTGACGCTGCCCAAAGGGCGGGCATGATGGAGCGCAAGCCCGCCGACAGCGCGGCGCGGCGCCCTGTGGCGCAGATCCTGGTGGTCGACGACGACCGGGGCATCGGCGACTGCGTCGAGATGTTGCTCGAGCGGGCCGGCCACGCCAGCGTGATCACGCGCGCCGGCGGCGACGGGCTGGCCCAGATCGAGCGGCGCGAATTCGACCTTGTGATCACCGACCTGCGCCTGCCCGACGCCAGCGGCCTGGACATCGTTGCGGCGGCGAAGGCCGCGCACCCCGAAACGCAGGTCATTCTGATGACCGGCTTTTCGTCGGTCGAGAGTGCCATCGAAGCGTTGCGACGCGGCGCCAACGACTACATCATCAAGCCCTTCGACAACGACGACTTTTTGTTTTCCGTCGAGCGCGCGCTGGGCGAGCGCCGCACCCGGATGGAGAACGCGGCGCTCAGGCGCAGCCTGAAGAACGCATTCACACCGCACACCATCATCGGCGAGAGCGATGGCGTCAAGCGCCTGCTCGCGATGATCCAGCGCGTTGCGGCGACCGAGGCCAACGTGCTGATCCAGGGTGAAAGCGGCACCGGCAAGGAACTGGTGGCGCAGGCCATCCATTTCGGCGGCAGCCGCGCGCACCGCCCCTTCGTGGCGGTCAACTGCGGCGCCATTCCCGCCGACCTGATCGAGTCGGAATTGTTCGGCCACGACAAGGGCGCCTACACCGGCGCCACCGCTGCGCGCGACGGGCTGATCCGCGAGGCCAGCGGCGGGACGCTGTTTCTTGACGAGATCTCGGAGATGCCGCTCGGCGTGCAGGTGAAGCTGCTGCGGGTGCTGCAGGAGCGCCAGGTCCGGCCCCTGGGCTCGAACCAGAGCTACTTGACCGACACGCGCTTCCTGGCGGCGAGCAACCGCAACCTCAAGGACAGCGCCGAGGCCGGCACATTCCGCACCGACCTCTACTACCGCCTGAACGTCATCACCATCCATGTGCCGCCGCTGCGCGAGCGGGGCGAAGACATCGAGTTGCTGGCGCGCTATTTCATGCGCCAGTTCTGCGCCAGGTTCGGCAGCCGCGTCACCCGCATGCACAAGGAGTTCGTGGACTTTCTGTACCGCCACCCCTGGCCGGGGAATGTGCGGGAGCTGCAAAACGTCATCGAGCGGGCGGTCATCCTGGCCGACTCTGACGTGCTGACCCTCAGCGACCTGGAGGAGGTGATCTCGGCGCCGGCCAAGGAAGTGGTCGCGCCCAAGGGCGATGGCCTGCCGCTGTCGATCGAGGAGTACACCAAGGAGATCATCGTCCTCTACCAAGACCGCTACGGCGAGGCCGAACTGGCGGCCCTGCTGGGTATCGGCCGCAAGGCCCTGTGGGTGCGGCGCCGCCACTGGGCCCTGTACCGCCAGCGCGACGCCGCAGGGGCGGGCGCCGACGCGGGCCACGTCAATGACGACGACCCCGTGAACGCCTTGCGGAGAACGCCGACCGGAGCCCGACCATGACGAACGAAGCGAACGAAGCCACCGACGCGATGGCGCCGGCGGCGATCCTGTCGCAGACCGGCTTCTTCAGCGAGCTCACGCCGGCGCAGATCGAGCGGGTGGCGGCCCTGAGCGGCTTGCGCGACTGCGACGAGGGCCAGCAGGTCTACCGCATCGGCGACCCGGCCAACGTGGTCTATGTGCTGCTGCGCGGCATGGTCCGCCATTCCATCGGCTTCGGCGGCCGAAACGCCAGCGTCGGCGACGTCCTGCGCCGCGGCGAGGTGTTCGGCTGGGCGGCGCTGACGCCCAGTTGCAATGTGCGCATCGCCACGGCCTCGTGCCTGACGCCGTGCCGCTTCCTGGCCATCGACGGCGCCGGCCTGATCGCACTGATGGAGCAGGACCACACGCTCGGCTATCGCCTGATGACGCAGCTCAACCGCCTGATCACGGGCACCTTAACGGCGTTTGCCGGCGGCTGAGTGATCGGCCGGCGACTCGGCACGCTGCGAGGTACGCCCGAAGTCAGTCAGTCTTGCCTCGACCGTGGCCCCGTGCTAATCTGGTCACCATGACCAGAAAACTACCCACCCTAGCGGCCGCGCCTGCGCAGGCTCTACGCAGTCGTTGGCGCCTTCAGGACGCCAAGGCGCGTTTCAGCGAGTTGGTGCGCCGGGCGCACAGTGATG
>JAYSVE010000823.1:0-7040 GCA_043718725.1 Methylibium sp. | reverse complement strand
CGTCGATGGCGCCCTCATTCGCGGCCTCGTCTTGATCGGAGACCCTGGCCATGACCCCTCACGAACGCCTGCCTGAAACCGCTGGCCCGGACCCGCGGCGCACGCGCTGCGCGACCGGATGAAGAGCCCCAAGCCCAAACCGCTGCGGCTGTTGCACCTGGAAGACTCGGACCTCGACCACCTCCTGGTGCTGGCGCACCTCAATCGTGGCGACTTGAAGGTCCAGGCCACCCGCATCGATTCGGAAACGGAGTTCGTCGCCGCGCTGAGCCAGGACTGGGACGCGATCATTTCCGACTACAACCTGCCCGGGTTCTCGGGCCTGGCCGCGCTGGACCTGCTGCGCGCCAGCGGGCGCGACCTGCCGTTTCTGATCGTCTCCGGCGAAATCGGTGAAGAGACCGCCGTTGAAGCGATGCGCAACGGCGCCAGCGACTATTTGCGCAAAGGCAACCTGTCGCGCCTGGTGCCGGCCCTGCTGCATGCCGTCGAGGCCTGCGAAACCCGGCGCGCGCGCGAGCGTGCCGACCACGAACTGGCCGAGTCCAAGCAGCGCCTGCAAGAACTCGCCCAGCACCTGCAGGCCAGCATTGAGCAGGAACGCGCGGCGATCTCGCGCGAGATCCACGACGACGTCGGCGGCTCGCTCACGGCGTTGAAGTTCGAGCTGTCCTGGATTGCCCGCCACGCCGACAACCACCAGGTGCTCAGCCGCGCCAACTCGGCGCTGGAGACGGTGAGCCACGCCATCGAGGCCAGCCAGCGCATCATGCACAACCTGCGCCCGGCCATCCTTGAGCAGGGCCTGGTGGCGGCGTTGCAATGGATTGCCGGGCGCTTCGAGAAGCGCAGCGGCGTGACCTGCGTGCTGCGCAGCCCGGCCGATCTGCCGGCGTTGCCCGTCGGCGTGCCACTGGTGGCCTACCGCGTGGCGCAAGAGGCGCTGACCAACGTCACCAAACATGCCCGCGCCAGCCGCGTCGAGATCGACCTGTCGCTGGCCGGTGGCGTGCTGTCGCTCGAAGTCAGTGACAACGGCCGCGGACTCCACAACGACGCGCTCGGCAAGGCACGCTCGTTCGGCATCCGCGGCCTGCACGAGCGCGCCCGCACGGTGGGCGGCTGGGTCGACTTGAGCAGCGACGCCGGCAAGGGCACGACGATGATTTTTTCGGTGCCGCTGCTGAAGGCGCAACGCGCCCTCACTGAACCGGTCTCCAGTTCGTCCGAAGCCGACCCGAGCCGCTGGGGCGACCTGTGACGATCAAGGTCATCCTGTGCGACGACCATGCGTTGATCCGGCGCGGCATTCGCGACACCTTGTGCGACGCCGCCGACATCGACGTGGTCGGCGAGGCCGGCGACTACGGCGAACTGCGCAGCCTGCTGCGCAACACCCCCTGCGAGGTGCTGGTGCTCGACATCAACCTGCCCGGGCGCAGCGGCCTGGACGTGTTGCAGGTGCTCAAGGACGAGGGCAGCAGCCTGCGCGTGCTGGTGGTCTCGATGTACCCTGAGGACCAGTACGCCATCCGGGCGCTGCGCGCCGGTGCCTACGGCTACGTCAACAAGGGCGGCGACCCGGCGCTGATCGTCAGCGCGGTGCGCACCGTGGCGCAAGGGCGCAAGTACATCACGCCCGAGATGGCGCAGATGCTGGTGGAGAGCCTGACGACGCCTGTCGCCGTCAATGCCCATGAAAAACTGTCCGATCGCGAGCTTCAGACGCTGGTGCTGATCGCCTCCGGCAAACGCCTGGCCGACATCGCCGTGGCCTTGAACCTGAGCCCCAAGACCGTCAGCGTCTACCGCGCGCGGGTGCTCGAGAAGCTCGGCCTGAACAACAACTCCGAGATGACGGTCTATGCGATTCGCAACAAGCTGGTCGGCGAATGAGCGCCCCAGGGCCGGCCGAGCCGGCCGTCCCCCGCGGGGATTTGAGTAGCCCGGCAAAGCCGGATCTACTCAAGAGCCGGCGGGCCTTGTTCTCAACGGGCACCCAAAGCGCGGCCGCGCTGGTGGCGGCGCTGCTCCAGGCCTGCGTGATCGTGCCCCGAACGGTCACGGTCTATGACGCGGATTGCAAAATTCATGCGCGCCAGATGGTGCTCCAGGTCGAGCAGGTCGGCGCCTTCGGGGGCTGCGTCAACCAGGGTTGCGCCGCGCTGCTCGTGGCGGCCGGCGTCGTGACCGCCGCCACCGCCGTGGTGTCCGGCAGCATTGCGGTGGCGGGCAACATCGTCTACTGGTTCGAGCGCCAGGGACAGTGCGCCAAACAGCCCTGAGGCCCGAACTCAGGCGTTGGCGCGAGGCGCCGCAACCCTACTGAAAGTAGCCCAGCATCCGCTCCAGCGACATCGTCAGCGGCCCCTGCATCATCGGCAGGGTCAGCAGCACGCCGCCCAGACCGACCACCACCGTGATTGGGAAGCCGATGGCGAAGATGTTCATCTGTTGCGACACGCGCGAGATGATGCCCAGCACGAGGTTGGTGAACAGCAGCATGGCCACCAGCGGCAGCGCGATCCACAACCCCAGGCTGAAGATCTCGGCCCCCCAGACCTGCGGCTGCGTCGCGCGCAAAAATGCGAATGGCTCGGGGCCGACCGGGAAGGCATGGAAGCTTTGCACCACCGCGGCCACCACCAGCAGGTGGCCGTTGATCACGATGAACAGCCAGCTCACGACGACGCCGAAGAAGCGGCTCATGGCCGTGGCCTCGCCGCCGGTGGCCGGGTTGAAGAAGCCGGCGAAGTTCAAGCCCATTTGCAGGCCCACCAGTTCACCCGCCAGCTCGACGGCGGCGAACACCATGCGCACCGCAAAGCCCAATGACAAGCCGATCAGCAGTTGTTGCAAGACCAGCAGCAGCGCATCGGCCGAGTCCAGCGCGACCACCGGCATGGCCGGCAGCGAGCCCTGGGCGCACACGCTGATGAAGAACGCGAGCGCCACGCGCAGGCGCATCGGCACGGTGCGCTGCGATAGCACCGGCAGGCTGCCGAACAGCGCCAGCACCCGGAAGAACGGCCACAGCAGCGGGCTGATCCAGCCCAGCACCTCGGCTTCGGTGAAGCTGATCATCGCCGCGCGACGCCGGGCCCGCCGTCAACCCACCACCGACGGAATCGCCAGCAGCGTGCGTTGCAGGTAGTCGACCAGCGTCGTCAGCATCCACGGCCCGGCCACCGCCAGCATGGCCACGGCCGCCACCACCTTGGGCACGAAGGACAGCGTGGCCTCGTGGATTTGCGTCGCGGCCTGGAACACGCTGACCAGCAGGCCCACCGCCAGCACGGTCAGCAGGATGGGCGCGCTGACCATCAGCAGCAGGTGCAGGCCTTGCTGGCCGAAGGTGAAGACTTGTTGTGAGTCCATGGCGGGGTTTGAAGTGTCAGGTTGCAAAGCTGGCGGCCAGCGAACCCAACAACAGGTTCCAGCCATCGGCCAGCACGAACAGCATCAGCTTGAAGGGCAGGGCGACCAGCACCGGGCTCAGCATCATCATGCCCAGGCTCATCAACACGCTGGCCACGATCATGTCGATCACCAGGAAGGGAATGAAGATCAGGAAGCCGATCTGGAACGCGCTCTTCAGCTCGCTGGTCACGAAGGCCGGCACCAGCACCTTGAAGGGCACCTCGGCGGACGGCACGCTGGCGTCGATCTTGGCCAGCCTGGCGAACAGCGCCACGTCGGTCTGGCGGGTCTGCTTGAGCATGAATTCGCGGATCGGCACCTCGCCGCGTTTGAGCGCTTCGTCAAAGGCGATTTTGTTGGCGCTGAAGGGCTGGTAGGCATCGGCGTAGATCTTGTCGAAGGTCGGGCCCATCACAAAGAAGGTCAGGAACAGGCTCAGGCCCACGATCACCTGGTTGGGTGGGGCCGACTGCGTGCCCAGCGCCTGGCGCAGCAGGCCCAGCACGATCACGATGCGCGTGAAGCCCGTCATCAGCAACAGCACCGACGGCAGGAAGCTCAGTGCCGTAAAGAACAGCAGCGTCTGGATCGGCACCGAATAGCTGGTGCCGGCCGGGCCCTGGCCGATCAGCAAGGGCAGCGTGGCATTGCCCGCGGCCTGCGCCAGGGCTTGCAGCGGCAAAGCGCCCAGCAGCAGCAAGCCGGCGGCTCGCGCGGCGCAACGCGCCAGGTCAGTTCTCATCGGCGGTTCCGGGGTTGCGGCGCAGCTTGCCCAGCAGTTGCGCGAAGCTCGGCAGCGGTGCCGTTGCCGCAGGCGCCTGGCCCAGCGCGGCCATGCTGTGCAGCGTGCTGATGTGGTTCGGGCTGACGCCCAGCACCAGCCACTGGCGCGCTTCGCCCTGGCCGACTTCGATGGTGACGATGCGCTGGTTCGGCGACAGCGAAAGCATCGCCACGCTGCGCGGCACGCCGCTGGCCGCGGCGGCAGGCACGCCGCCGGACCCGCCCAGCGGCGTGCGCTTGAGCAGCCACAGCGCGACCGGAATCATCACGATGATGGCGATGAACCACAGTGCGGACGTGAAGGCGGGGGCCATTGTTTGCGCGCCCCGATCAGGACCGGCTCAGCCGGCGCATGCGTTCGCTGGGGGTGACGATGTCGGTGAGGCGAATGCCGAATTTGTCGTTCACCACCACCACCTCGCCCTGCGCGATCAGGTAGCCGTTGACCAGCACGTCCATCGGTTCACCGGCCAGCGTCTCCAGCTCCACCACCGAGCCTTGCGCCAACTGCAGGATGTGCTTGATCGGGATGCGCGTGCGCCCCAGCTCCACGGTCAGTTGCACCGGGATGTCCAGGATCATGTTGATGTCGTTGCCCGCCGCGATGGCGCCGCTGGAGGCAAAGTTGGCGAAGGCCACCGGCGCCACATGCTCGGTCTGCACCTGCATGGGTGAGCCGGGCTTGGTTTCGTTGACCGCGGCGGCCCATTCGGCGGCGATCGCGTCGGCATCGGTGGCGGGCGTGCCGGCGTTGTCAGCTGACATTGGATTCTCCCAGCCAGCTCGAGGTCGAGCTGGTCAACAGTTGATCGATCTTGAGGGCGTACTTGCCGTTGGCGGTGCCGTAGTGGCAATCCAGGATGGGCACGCCACGAACCTTGGCCTGGATCGCGGGATGCAGGTCCAGCTCGATGAAGTCGCCGGGCTTGAACGACAGCAGTTGCTCGACCGTGGCCGGCGCGGTGGCCAGCTCGGCCACCAGTTCGACGGTCGCCGACTTGAGTTCCTGCTTGAGCAGCACGACCCAGCGGTGGTCGGGCTCGTTGGAGTCACGCTGCCCCGCCGCGAACAGCACGTCGCGGATCGGCTCCAGCGTGGAGTACGGAAAGCAGAAGTGGATCGTCCCGCTGGTCTCGCCGATCTCCAGCGTGAACGAGCTGGTCACCACCAGTTCGCTGGGTGTCGCGATGGTGGCGAACTGCGGTTGCATCTCCGAGCGCTGGTACTCCAGCTCCAGCGGGTAGATGCCCTGCCACGACTTGCGGTATTCGGCCGTGATCACGTCGACCAGGCGCAGGATGATGCGCAGCTCGGTCGGTGAAAAATCGCGCCCTTCGATGCGGGTGGTGTACTTGCCGTTCCCGCCGAACAACGCGTCGATCACGGAAAACACCAGGGCGGGCTCGCACACGATCAGGCCCGAGCCGCGCAGCGGTCGAACCGCCATGATGTTCAGGTTGGTCGGCATCACGATCTCGCGCAGGAAGGCGCTGTATTTCTGCACCTTGATGCTGCCGATCGACACCTCCGGGCTCTTGCGGATGAAGTTGAAGATTCCCAGCCGGATGTTGCGCGAGAAACGCTCGTTGATGACCTCCAGGGTGGGCATGCGGCCGCGCACGATGCGTTCCTGGCTGGCCAGGTTGTAGTCGCGCACAGCGCCTGTTCCAGGCCCGGCCGCGTCCGGGTTCGGGGCGTCGCCGGCAATGCCCTGCAGCAAGGCATCGACCTCATCCTGCGAGAGGATCTCGTGGGTCATGTGGGCTCCCCGATTGCCGGGTACGTCAATCGACTCCCCGGGGGGGTCGGGCCTTGCTTGGGGCGGCTCGGCGCGGCGGACCGCGAGCGTGGTCGCGCATCGATTGCCGAAAGGGCAGTGCCCGGCTGGCGGCCGCGGGCGAACACCGACGGTGCCCGCGCATTCGTTGACGGATGGCGTCTCATCGGCGGCAGTTCACTGGATGATGAAGTTCGAGAAATGGACGTTCGAAATCGGGTTGTGAACCGCTTTCTTTTTCTTCTTTTTCTTGGTTTTCTTCTTGCTGGCGGGCTCGGGCGCGTCGTCGGTGGCCGCATCGTCCTTGGCGTGGGAGGCGCTGTCTTCGTCCTCTTCATCGGGGATTTCAATGCCCATCGGGCGGGCGGCTTCGCGCATGAGTTCGGACGCCAGTTCCTGCTTGCCGCTGCGGCCCTGCAATTGGGTCGACGTCTTGTGCGCCAGCACCATCAGGATGCCATTGCGGATGGCCGGCATGTAGACCTTCATCTCGTCGGCGAACTTGGCATCCTCGACTTCAAAGGTGATGCCGATCTGGGCGAAACGGTCCGAATCCTTGTCGGCCAGGTTGACCACAAAAGGCTCCAGCGCGACATAGTTCGGCGCTGGCCGGTGGCCTGCCTTGGCCGCCTTGTGGGCCGCGGCACCCGCCTCGGCGCCTTCTTCGTCGTCGCTTGCGGCCGCCGCCGCGGCGGCATCGGCGTTCTTCTTGACCACAAAGTAGTAATAGGCGCCGCCGCCGGCGAGCAGCAGCACCATCAAGGCGAGGGCGATGATGATGAGCTTTTTCCGGCTCTTCTTCGGCGGCTCGATTTCGGCGACGGTTTGCGCGGCGGACATTGATCACTCCATGGGTTCTGGCCACCGATGGCCTTGACGCGGGTTGTCAAGGCAAGGGGTGTGGAGTGATTATGAAAACCGGTCGGAAAACTCAAGCGCCAATAAGCGCGACCTTTTGGGGTCAGTCCAGGGCCGGCGGCCTGCGCGCTGTCAGGCGTAGGTGTCCACGCCGCCGGCGGCGCGGCGAAGCTGGCTGCGCTGATGCTGTGAAATCGGCACA
>JAYSVE010000822.1:0-3000 GCA_043718725.1 Methylibium sp. | reverse complement strand
AGTTGTGCCAGCAATGCCACACGGCCGCCGGCCACCCGGCCGTGGCGCGCACCGGCGCGGCGCTTCCCGGCGGAACCGGTGGCGGCTCGATCTTCCTGCTCGCCGGCAGTTGCACCAACTGCCATTCGCAGGTGCATGGGTCCAACCATCCGGCGGGCGCCAAGCTGATGCGATGAACGGCGCCTCGCCGGCGGCCAGGCAGGCCCGCCAGACGACTCACCTCGAACGGACACGACCATGAGAACCTTCAGCCCCTTGTCTCTGCTGGGCGCGCTCGGCGTGCTGTCCGCGGCCGCGAGCGGCACGGTGGCCGCGGCCGACACCTCGCAGTGGAAATGCGAAACCTGCCCGTTCGAGAAGGCCGGTGCCAGCGCCACGCTGGAGGTCGGCGTGGGGGCTGTCTCGGACGCATCGGCCAAGTTCGGCGACGCCAGCGGGCTGGGCAAGCGGGGCGCCTTTGCGATTGCGGGTGGCGCCGCGCGCTGGACGCGTGACGGTGGCTTCTTCGGCAACGTGAGCGCCGCGGACCTGGGCCTCGACGCGCGCTCGCTGGCGGCTGAAGTCGGGCAGGAGGGCCTGTTCGCAGTGCGCCTGGGTTACGCGGAGATCCCGCATCGCATTTCGGAAGGCGCGCTGACACCGTTCCTTGGCGGCGGCGGTTCGGTGTTGACGCTGCCGGCCGGCTTTCCCGCGGCCGACACCGGCGCGATGCCGCTGGCGACGACGCTGCAACCGGTGGCCCCGGGGTTCAAGCGGACGCGCTACGACCTGGGGGCGGCCGTGATCGCGGGCGAGCACTGGACCTACCGCGTCAGCTTGCGCCACGATGTGCGCGACGGAACGCAGCGCACCTCGGGCTCGTTCTTCACCAGTGCCGCGCAGTTGCTGGCGCCAGTCGACCAGGTGACCGACCAGATCGGGGTTTCGACGTCCTACAACAGCCGCCCGTGGCAAGTCACGCTGGCCTACCACGCGTCGGTGTTTCGCAACGGGCAACCGGCCCTCAGCTGGGCCAACCCGTTCAGCGCGGTGGTCAGCGGCAGCGATGCCGGCCAGCTTGCGTTGGCGCCGGACAACCAGTTCCACCAGATCATGGCCTCGGCCGGCTATGAGATCAGCCCCACGGTGCGAGCCAGCGCCGACCTCGCCCTGGGCCGCATGACGCAGGACGCCAACTACCTGGCCGCCACCTCGAACACCAGCCTGGCCGTGCCGGCCGTGCCGGCGCAATCGCTACGGGGCCGTGCCAACACGCTCAACGCCAGCCTGCGGATCACCGCGGCGCCCACCGAGCGGCTGCGCCTGAACGCGAGCTACACCCGCGACGAGCGCGACAACCAGACGCCGAGCGCGTCGTACCCGGGTGTCACGACCGACATGTTCCTGGGCCCGCCGCGCAGCAACCCGGCCTACAGCTTCACCCAGGACAAGTTCAAGGTCGGCGCCGACCATCGCGGCCCGCTCAGCCTGAAGACCAGCGTCGGCGCCGAATACGATGCCCGCCAGCGCAGCCTGCAAGAAGCCGGGACGACGCGCGAGGCGACCGTGTGGGGCCGGATTGCCGCCCAACCGCTGGCCAACCTGTCCGTGGCGTTGAAGGGTTCACATGCCGAGCGCAAGGTGTCGGATTACCTGAGCGTGGCGGCCATCACGCCAGCGCAAAACCCGCTGCTGCGCAAGTACAACATGGCCGACCGCAAGCGCGACAGCGCCGGCCTGCGCGCCGACCTCACGGCGGCCAAGAACCTCAATGTCGGCCTCGGTGTCGACGTGTCGTACGACGACTTCAACCACTCCACGATCGGGCTCATCGACGCACGCAGCGTCAGCCTCGGCGGCGATGTGTCGGCCGCGCTCGGCGACGAGACCCAGGTCAACCTCTATGCGCAGTTGGAGCGCATCCGCTCGCGCCAGGCCGGCAGCCAGTTGTTTGCGCAACCTGACTGGACCGGCCACAACCAGGACGCCGTCAAGCTGGTCGGCGTGGGGCTCAAGCACAGCGCGCTCAAGGGCAAGCTCGAACTCGGCGCCGATCTCGCGTTCTCGCGCTCGCGCAGCGATGTCAGCGTCTCGACCGGCGGTTTGAACCCGCCGTTTCCGACCGCCACCACCGCGCTCGACAGCCTCAAGCTGCGCGCCAACTATCGTCTGACCGACCGACTGTCGCTGACCGGCAGCTACTGGTACGAGCGCTACAGCGCGCAGGACTGGCACTTCGATGGCGTGGCGCCGTCGACGGTTTCGAACCTTCTCGCCTTCGGTGACCCGCCGCCGCGCTACACGGTCAACGTGGTGCAGATTGCCCTGCGCTATCGGTTCTAGGATGGGCGGATTGATCTGTATCAGGGCGCAAGGCATCGCCGCCTTCATGATGAGCGCCATGAACCCGGTTGGGCCGGACGGGTGGTCACAACCCGAGGACACCTCCGCATGAACGGTCCCACCGCCATTGCCGCCGACGCCGCACCGCAGATGCACGCTTGCCTGGCGGCCCGCAGCCTGCCGATCCCGCGCTACCTGGAACAGGTGTACTGGTGGGCCTATGTTCACCCGAAGGCGGTGCACTTCTTCGAGCGCGAATGGCTGGTCAACGCCATCCTGTTCGGCAACTACGGCCACCTGCGCGACCGGGCGCTCGCCGAGTTGGGCCAGACGGTGCACGGCAAGACGCTCCAGGTCGCCTGCGTCTACGGCAACCTGACGACCAGGCTGCGGGCCCGCCTGGCCCCCGACGCCAGCCTGGACGTGGTCGACATCCTGCCGATCCAGTTGACCAACCTGCGCAAGAAGTTGCCGGCCGACCCGCGTGTGGCCCTGCTGCACGGTGACTCGTCGTCGCTGGCTGGCGCCCCTGCCAGTTACGACCAGGTGCTGCTGTTCTTCCTGTTGCACGAGCAACCCGAACATGTGCGCCGCGCCACCCTGGCCGAGGCGCTGCGGGTCGTCAAGCCGGGTGGCAAGGTCGTCATCGTCGACTACCACCGGCCGTCGCCGCGGCAC
>JAYSVE010000821.1:0-3002 GCA_043718725.1 Methylibium sp. | reverse complement strand
GCGCGGGCGGGGCGGTGACGCCGCTGCTGCCGGGCCGGTTTGCGTGGCGCCTGTCGCCGCTGGTGCTGCTCGGCCAGGTCGACATGCTGATCGAGAACGCCGAAGCGCTGACCCAGCCGGTCAACCTGACGGGCAGCTGGTCGCAGTGGCAAGTGAGCCCGGCGGCATTGCTGCTGCCGGCTGAACGCCTGTCCGGGCTGGGTGCGCCGCTCAACACGCTGGCGCCGTCGGGCCAGATGAAGCTGTCGTGGACCACGCTGCAGATCGCGCGCGCCGGCAACGGCGTTCTGCTAAATGGGCACACGCTGCTGGCGCTTAACGACATGGGCTCGCGCATGGCGCCGGTCAAGCCGCTGGGCAGTTATGTGATGGCGATGGACTGGCGCGGCCAGCAAGCGAAACTGAATTTGAGTACGGTGCGCGGTGCGCTGCTGTTGTCCGGAACTGGGTCGCTCGACAACGGGCGCTTCCAGTTTTCCGGGCAGGCGCAGGCGGCCGATGGATATGAAGACACGCTGGGTAATCTCCTGAATTTACTGGGCCAGCGCCGAATGGTGGATGGCAAGAAAACAATCGCGTTAGAGTTCAAATAAATGAAAAATCTGTCTGCAAGCACAAATCAATTCCCGGCCCTGCGCCGTGTCGCGGCCGGCGTGATGCTGGCCTGCGCGTTCGCCACGGTGCCCGCACCCTTGTGGGCCGCGCCCGAAGACGAGGCGGCCCTCAATTTCGTGGGCGCCGACATCGAATCGGTGATCAAGGCGGTCGGCCATTACACCGGCATGACCTTCATCATCGACCCGCGCGTGAAGGGAACCTTGACCCTGGTGTCGGAAAAGTCGATCAGCAAGTCGCAAGCCTTCAGCCTGCTCACGTCCGCGCTGCGCCTGCAAGGCTACGCGGTGGTGACCGGCGACGGCTTCGCCAAGGTGGTGCCGGAAGCCGAAGCGAAGCTGCAAGCCTCGCCGACCCAGGTCGGCATGGGCGGGCGCACGGTGCGCGGCGACCAGGTCGCCACCCAGATCTACCATCTGTCGTACGAATCGGCGGCCAACCTGACTGCGGTGCTGCGCCCGCTCATTTCGCCGAATAATTCGATCATGGCCAACCCGGGCAACAACAGCCTGGTCATCACCGACTACGCCGACAACCTGCGCCGCCTGACCAAGATCATCGCCGCGCTCGACGCGCCGGTCGCGGCCGACGTCGACATCGTCCCGATCCGCAACGGCATCGCCTCCGACATGGCCACCCTGGTCAACAAGCTGCTCGAGCCATCGGCCGGCGGCGACTCGGGCCGCGTCACCGTGGCGGCCGATCCGCGCACCAATTCGCTGGTGATCCGGGCGCCGTCGCGCGCGCGCGCCAACCTGGCCAAGAACCTGATCGCCAAACTCGACCAGTCCACCAGCCAGGCCGGCAACGTGCACGTGGTGTACCTGAAAAATGCCGACGCCACCAAGCTGGCGGCGACCTTGCGCGCAGTTGTTTCTTCGGACACCTCGCTGCCGCAACAGCAGCAGGGCACCTCCGGCGGCAGCGTGCAAAGCACCGGCGGTCAGGCCGGCTCGGCCCAGGGCGGCCAGAGCCTCGGGGCCGGCCAGTCGACCATGAACCAGCAGGGCAACCAGGGCAACCAGGGCGGCGGCAGCAGCACCGGCGCCGGCTTCATCCAGGCCGACGCCTCGACCAACACGCTGATCATCACCGCGCCCGACGCCATCTACCGCAACCTGCGCGCCGTGATCGACATGCTCGACGTGCGCCGCGCCCAGGTGTACATCGAATCGCTGATCGTCGAAGTGGCGGCCGACAAGGAAGCCGAATTCGGCGTCCAGTGGCTGGGCGCGTCGGGCAACAGCACCAGCAAGTACCGCGTGGGCGCGGTGCAGAACTTCGAAAGCGCCGGCACCGGCGCGCTCGGCACCCTGATCACGGCGGCCGTGCCGAACCCTGGCACCGGCTTTACGGTGGGCCTGTTCAAGAATATCAACGGCGCCCTGGGCCTGGGCGCGATCGCCCACATGATGCAAAAGGATACCAACTCGAACGTGCTGTCGACGCCTAACCTGATCACGCTCGACAACGAGCTGGCCACCATCAAGGTGGGCCAGAACGTGCCGATCATCTCGGGCCAGTTCACCACCCCGGCCAGCGGCGCGGCAGGCGGCGGCAACCCGTTCCAGACCATCGACCGGCGCGACGTCGGCCTGACCCTGAAGGTGCGCCCGCAGATTTCCGAAGGCGGCACCATCAAGATGGCGATCTACCACGAGACGTCCGACGTCGATGCCAATTCGCTCAAGGACCCGGCCGGCGTGACCACCAACATCCGCGTCATCGAAAACAACGTCATCGCCGACGACGGCCAGATCATCGTGCTGGGCGGGCTGATTCGCGACGACACCGGCAACAACTAAGAGAAAGTGCGCGGCCTGGGCGACATCCCGATCCTCGGCAATCTGTTCAAGTACCGCAGCCGGGCGCGCAAGAAGACCAACCTGATGGTGTTCCTGCGTCCGGTGATCGTGCGCAGCAAGGAAGACAGCAACGCGATTGCCGCCGACCGCTACGACTTCATGCGCTCGGCCGGCGCTGGCGCCGCCGCTCCGAAAGACGACGTGGTGATGCCCGACTACGGCTCGCCCGTGCTGCCGCCGCTGACCAACGGCCAGCCGCCTGCGGGCGGCGTGATGGCCAAGGTGCCGCCGCGCGCGGTCGCGGCCCCGGTGCCTGCGCGTTCCGCCCCCGGTGGCCAGGTGATCCGCGTGACGCCGGCGCCGGCGCAGCCGTCGACCATGCAGCCCCTGTTCCGCCCGGTGCAGCCGCCCAAGAACTGACAGGCCAACGATGAGTAATCTTTTACCTTACGCTTTCGCCCGCGACTTCGGCGTGCTGGCGCGTGCCAGCGAAGAGGCCGAGCACACCGTCGAGGTGTGGGTCTCGGGCGCCACCGCGCCGGCGGCGATCGCGGAAGTATCGCGCCGCTTCGGGCGCATCGC
>JAYSVE010000083.1:0-2347 GCA_043718725.1 Methylibium sp. | reverse complement strand
GGTAGGGCACATGGTCGTGGTTGGGCGCCTTGCCCTCGATCTTCAGCAGTTCGCCAAACAGGTGGTTGGCCGAGCCGATGCCCGACGTGCCGTAGCGCACCGGGCGGGTGCGCGCTGCGGCAACGTACTGCTCCAGCGTCTTGAAGGGCGAGTCGGCCCTGACGATCAGCACCATCGGCGCTTCGCACAGCATGCCCATGTGGGTGAAGTCGGCCACTGGGTCGAAGGGCAAGGTGCGCCGGGTTGCCGCGGCGTAGATGTGCACGGCGGCGTGGCTGACGAGCAGCGTGTAGCCGTCGGCCGCCTGCTTGGAGACCATGTCGGTGCCGATCAGTCCGCCAGCGCCCGGGCGGTTTTCGACCACCACGCTCTGGCCCAGGGCCTGGCTGAGGTGCGGCGCGATCAGGCGTGAAACCACGTCCACCAGGCCGCCAGGCGGAAACTGGGCGACGAGCCTGATCGGCCCCCGGCTGGGCCAGCCGCTGCCCTGGGCGCTGACGATGCCGGGCGCGGCGACAAACGACGCCGCAGCGGCAAGTAGGTGGCGACGCTGCATGAAGGACTCCTTTGAGCATGGGGCCGTCTTTTGAGCGACGGGGATAGATTGGTATGGGGCAGCACGCGAATTCAGCTTTGAAACACGCAAGGCCTGTGCCACGGCCCAGTATCGATCATGGCACCAGCAAGGTGCGCGTCGTTAAGGCGCAGCCCCAATTCAGGGCGCGCAGGTTGCATAACTTGGCTATTGCGGGCTGATCGCCAGCCCGCCATCGACCACGATCACCTGGCCGGTGATGTAGCGCGCCGACGTCGAGGCCAGAAACAAGATCACATCAGCAATGTCCTCGGGCTCCCCGATGCGCCCCAACGGCACTCGTGCGCCGGCCTGCTCGGCACCGGCTGCGCCCAGCGAGTGCTCTTCGGACAACAGCTGCGCCGTCCGCACATAACCCGGCGAGACCGCGTTCACGCGCACGCCGTCCTCGGCGACCTCGGCGGCCAAGCCACGCATCAGTCCGATGACGCCCGACTTGGCTGCCGAGTAGTGCACGTGCTCGCGCCAACCCCAGGCCAGGCCCATCAGCGAGGTCAGGCACACGATGGCCCCCGACCGGCGTTGCCGCATGGCCGGAAGCGCCGCACGGGCCACGCGGAACATGCCCTTGAGGTCGATGTCGACCGTGTGGTCCCAGCGCGCGTCGTCCAGCGCCTCCAGCGGCACCTTGTGCGCGATGCCCGCGTTGAGGACCAGCACGTCGATGGCCCCGCGTTCAGCGTTCACCGCGGCGATCACCTGGTCGACTCGCTCGGTCGACCGCACATCCATGGCCATGAACGTGGCCGTGCCACCCGCTGAGCGGATGACCGACACCAGCTCGCTGCCTTCGGCTTGCAGGATGTCGGTGACCACGACGTGATAGCCGGCCCGCGCAAACGCCAGGGCCGCCGCGCGCCCGATGCCGATGCCGCCGCCGGTGACGAGCATGGTTCTGCTGTCGGTCATGGTGTCAGGTCTCCGGTTGCCTTGCGTTTACCGCACACGTCAGATGCAACTTGCGAGCCACCGGTTGAATTCGCGCGTCCAGCTGCAGAAGGCTTCGATGTCGTTGGGGTTTCAGCGTGCCGTGTGGTGATCATCGAAAGCGCTGGGTTCAGACTTTGTCTGCACGTTCGAGCCTGCACGCCAGGTGATCAGCGGTAGCTCTGGTACACCGCTGCGCTGCCGTCGCGCCTGACCAGCACCACGTCGTACGGGTCCTTTTTGCCGCCATAGGCGGGCCCGTCCATGCCGGGCGAGCCGACCGGCATGCCGGGCACCGCAATGCCCACCACACCACGGGGCTTGTCGGCGAGCAGCCGCTTGACTTCACGGGCCGGCACATGGCCTTCCAGGGCATAACCGTCCACCATGGCGGTATGACATGAACCGTATTTGGCGTCGAAACCGACGCGCTTGCGAATGGGCGCGGTGTTGTCGACCTCGTTCACCTTGACCCGAAAGCCGTTGGCCTGCATGTGCTGGATCCAGTCGCCGCAGCAGCCGCAGGTGGGGCTCTTCCACACTTCGACGAGCGGGCCATCGGCGCTGCGGGTTGCCGACGATACAACCGGGGATGCAGCAGGCGAGGCAGCCCAGGTGGGCAGCGCGAACGCTGCCGCCACAGCCAGCAGCGAGCGGCGGCGCAAGGTGTGAGGTTTTGGGTGCATGGTTGAGTTCTCAAGAGGTTCGTCAGCATGACCATCATGCGCGCTGCAGCCGCAGCGGTCTTGACCCAGATCAGCGCGGCACCAGGAAGGTCGACTTCTCGAACTGGACGGCCGGGGTTTGCGCGCCCAGCCCATCACG
>JAYSVE010000820.1:0-3005 GCA_043718725.1 Methylibium sp. | reverse complement strand
CACCGGCTCCGGTGAGCGAGAAGGTGACCTTTGCCGCGGATGCGTTCTTTGACACGGACAAGTCGGTGCTCAAGCCGGCTGGCAAAGCGAAGCTGGACGACATCGTCTCGAAAATGGCTGGCATCAATCTGGAAGTCATCATTGCCGTGGGTCACACCGACTCCGACGCCAGCGATGCTTACAACCAGAAGCTGTCGGTTCGTCGTTCGGAAGCCGTCAAGGCTTATCTGACGAGCAAGGGCGTCGAAAAGAACCGGGTCTACACTGAAGGCAAGGGTGAGAAGCAACCTGTTGCCGACAACAAGACCAAGGAAGGCAAGGCCAAGAACCGCCGTGTCGAAATCGAAGTGGTTGGTACTCGCACCAAGAAGTAATGTCAAAACGCGCGAGAAACCGCGCGCCTCAGGAAACCCCGCTGCGGCGGGGTTTTTTTGTTGATTTAGGGTATTGGGTACCATCGAACCATGACAGCGAATGCGGACCCAGGCGAACTCGCCAAATTCAGCGATTTGGCCCACCGATGGTGGGACCCCGAAAGCGAATTCCGCCCACTGCATCAAATCAACCCGCTTCGGCTTGATTGGATCGACACCCGTTCGCCCCTTTTGGGCAAGAAGGTGCTCGACGTCGGCTGCGGCGGTGGGATCCTTTCCGATTCAATGGCCCGACGGGGGGCCAGGGTGCTGGGGATCGACCTCGCCGCCAAGCCATTGAAAGTGGCACAACTCCACGCGATGGAAGCCGGCACCGAATCTGTCGAATACCGCGAGATAGCCGCCGAAGCGTTGGCCGCCGAGAGGCCGGGTGCCTTTGACACGGTCACTTGCATGGAGATGCTCGAGCATGTTCCCGAGCCATCGTCCATCGTCGACGCCTGCGCTGCGCTGGTCAAACCTGGCGGTTGGCTGTTCTTTTCCACGATCAACCGAAATGCCAAGGCTTTCCTGCTGGCCATCGTGGGGGCTGAGCACGTGCTCAAGTTGTTGCCCAAGGGAACCCATGAATACGCCCGTTTCATTCGGCCCAGTGAACTGGCGCATTGGTGCCGCAACGCGGGCCTGGAACTCGAAGCGACACGCGGCATGCAATACAACCCCTTGACCGGCCGCTACTGGTTGTCCGACGACACCAGCGTCAACTACCTGTTCGCCTGTCGAAAGCCGCAATGAGCCGGCGACCGCAGGGGCTGCTGTTCGATCTTGACGGGACACTCGTCGACAGTGCGCCCGATCTGGCCGGCGCTGCCAACGACATGCGCGAGGCGCGGGCCATGGAGCCGTTGCCCCTGGCCCACTACCGGCCAATGGTCGGGACCGGCGCCCGTGGCATGGTGGCCAAAGCCTTGGGGGCGAGCCCCGGTGACGACCAGTTTGAATCGCTGCGAGATGAATTCTTGCAGCGCTATGAAACGCGCATGACGCGCGAGACCCGGGTCTTCGACGCAATGCTGCCGGTGCTCGCGGCCTTGGCGGCGCTGGGCTTGCCGTGGGGCATCGTCACCAACAAGGCCAGCCGTTTCAGCGAGCCCTTGGTGCGGGCACTGGGCCTGGATTCCACGTCCGCCACGTTGGTCAGCGGCGACTCCACGCCGCATACCAAACCCCACCCCGCACCGTTGCTGGAGGCCGCGCGCAGAATGCATTTGCAGGCCCGGCAGTGCTGGTATGTCGGGGACGATCATCGTGACGTGCTGGCCGGGCATGCGGCCGGCATGACCACGGTCGCAGCGGCCTGGGGTTACCTGGGGCTGGGGGCGCCGATTTCCGGCTGGGGCGCCCACCATGTCATTGAAGCCCCCGGTGAGCTCTTGAACCTGCTGGCGATGGCCTAAGATAGACAGTTCTGGGGCTGACCTGGCTTCGACGTGGGTGCGGAGTTGGAACAGGGCATGCCGAGCACCAGTTCGCTCGTAAATCCACTGGAAACAAAGTAACTGCGAACGACTCTACGTACGCTCTCGCCGCTTAATACCGGTGAGCTTCGCAACAGTTGGCCGATGGGCTGGGCCTCTGGGGTAACCTGAAGGCTGCGAAGTCATACACATGGGCTCGCTTTGAGATGGGTCACTCATCACAAAGCTAAATCAAGTGACTCGTGAAATGGGTAGCGTGCTGCTGCGCGACCCACGACATTAAAAACAAATCAGCCAGCTAAGCGTGTAGATCTGCCTGACGATGGCTTGCGGACGGGGGTTCGATTCCCCCCAGCTCCACCAAGACAGGTCCCGGAACGTCCCGGGACATCCCAGAAAGCCCGGCGCCCCTAAGGAAATCAATGCCTTAGGGGCGTTTTGCTTTGTTCTGGATCCCGTTTGATCTCACTCAAGTTCATTGAAACCGAGGTCCACTGGGGGTCCCGCGGAGGGAGAAGGGCTCGAAATCTGAGGTGTGGTGACCACCGTCATCAAGTCACTGCCGGTCTGAGGCGATTCCCGTGTCCGCGCTTGTCGATGTGAACAACATGAACGTCAGCCGCGAGCGCGTGTTCGGCCCGTTGCCGGTTGGGCGGCCCGTGATCGTGCTGTCCAACAACGACGGCGCCTGCATCGCCCGCAGCAACGAGGCGAAGGAACCGGGAATCACAATGGCGCAGCGTGATTCCAGTGCGGCGCTTCGAGCGCAGCGCAGGCTTCATCGCGCTGTCGGCGGACTTCGAACTGCCTGGGGACATGTCCAGCCGCATGGTGCCCATGGCGGCGCGGTACGCGCCACGGCAGGAGATTTCCAGCATCGACGAATGCTTCCTCGACTTCGAGTGCGTCGGCGGCGATCGGGTCGGTATCGGCGTCAACCTGCGAGCGGCCGTGGTGCAGTGGATCGGCTTGCCGACCAGCTGGGGCTTCGGCGAGGGAGCGAACCGGCCGCGCCAGCGCATCCGCATGTAACGCCAGGTATTGACGGCACGGAGTGAGCGTCTCGTCGTCCCCCGTGACGTGACGCCGTCGAGGCGACGACGCTGCTGTCTGCCAGCGATCAGGCGACGGGTTTTTGCCAGCGGTGCGGCAG
>JAYSVE010000819.1:0-3008 GCA_043718725.1 Methylibium sp. | reverse complement strand
CGCCGCCGCCGCGTTGTTCGCGAGCCGGGGCTACCCGGGCACGTCGATGAACGACCTGGCGCGTGCCTGCGCCATCTCCAAGCCGCTGCTGTACCACTATGTCGACGACAAATACCAGTTGCTGATGGAGATCACCGAAGGGCACGTGAGCCGGCTGGCGGCCCTGGTGGTCGAGGTGGGCAGGTTGGAACTCGAGCCGAACGAGGCCCTGCGCCAGTTGATCGCGCGCTTTGTGCAGGAATACGCGCTGGCCCGCCACGACCACGGCGTACTGACCCAGGACGTCAAGTTCCTGAGGCCCGTCGACCGCGAGCGCGTGCTGGGCATCGAGCGTCAGGTCGTCGATTCTTTCGCCCAGGCCATCGCCAGTGCGCGCCCCAGCCTGGGCGCGGCCGCGCTCGACAAGCCGCTGACGATGCTGCTGTTCGGCATGATCAACTGGATGTTCACCTGGTTGCGCCCGGACGGGCGCCTGAGCCATCAGCAAATGGCGCCTATCGTGGCCGACTTGTTCCTGGGCGGCCTCGGGTCGGTGCGAGCGCCTTGATGCCGCGCTTTGACGTTGTCGTGCTCGGCGCGGGCGCGGGCGGCCTGCATTGCGCCGGCATGGCCGGCCAACGGGGTCTGAAGGTGCTGTTGATCGACCACGCGGCGAGCGTGGCCGAGAAAATTCGCATCTCGGGTGGCGGGCGTTGCAACTTCACCAACCGAGACACCGGCCCCGCCAACTTTTTGTCGGCCAACCCGGATTTTTGCCGCTCCGCCTTGGCCCGGTACACACCACAGGACTTCATTGCGCTGGTGCAAAGCCATCGCATCGGCTGGCACGAAAAGCACAAGGGCCAGTTGTTCTGCGACGAGTCCAGCAACGACATCATCACGATGCTGCTGAAAGAATGCGAACTGGGCCAGGTAACACGCTGGCAGCCTTGCGCGGTGCACGAGGTGCGTCAGGGCCGCGAATTTGAACTCGACACCGACCGCGGCCTCATCCATGCCGTGCGTGTCGTCGTCGCCACCGGCGGGCTGTCGATTCCAAAGATCGGCGCGAGCGACCTTGGCTACCGGTTGGCACGCCAATTCGGGCACCGTGTCGTCGAGACACGCCCGGCTCTGGTGCCGCTCACCTTCGAGCCGCAAGGCTGGGCACCGTTTGTCGCCCTGGCCGGGCTGTCGCTGCCAGCGCAGGTCGAAACCGGCAGTGGCCAGGCGGCAGGCTCGTTTGTCGAAGATCTGCTGTTCACCCACCGCGGCATGAGCGGGCCGGCGATATTGCAGATCTCCAGTTTCTGGCGCCCAGGCAACCCGCTGCGCATCAATTTGGTACCGGGCGTGGACTTGGCGAGCGTGCTGGCCACGGCGAAACGCCAGTCCAAGCGCAAGCTGGTCAACGAATTGATCGAATGGATGCCGCGCCGTCTCGCGGAAGCCTGGTTGGCGACGCACCCCAGCCTCGTCGAGCGGCCGATGGCCGAACTGCGCGACCACGACCTGTCGGCCCTGGCGCGGCAGTTGCAGGAGTGGCAACCGGTACCCACCGGCACCGAGGGTTATCGCAAGGCCGAGGTCACCGCCGGCGGCGTCGACACCAAGGAGATCAGCTCCCAGTCGCTGCAAAGCCGCCGCGTCCCCGGGCTGTATTTCATTGGCGAGGTGGTCGATGTGACCGGTTGGCTCGGTGGATACAATTTTCAATGGGCCTGGGCCAGCGCCGCCGCGTGCGCGCGGGCCCTTGCCTCGGACCCGGCCTCGTCGCACCATCGCGTCGCGCGTTGAAACCCGTCGCCAAACAAAATTGCCTGGCATTTGGAGCCGGCATATAATCTTTGTCTTTGTTTGTTATGGGAACTCACTTTTAAATGACTACGATTCGCGTCAAAGAAAACGAGCCGTTCGATGTGGCACTGCGCCGCTTCAAGCGCACCATCGAAAAACTCGGGCTTCTGACCGACCTTCGTGCCCGCGAGTTCTACGAAAAGCCCACCGCCGAGCGCAAGCGCAAGAAGGCCGCCGCCGTAAAGCGCCATTTCAAGCGCGTGCGCAGCATGCAACTGCCGAAAAAACTGTTCTGACCCGTTGGGTTTCGAGCCAGACGAGCCCGCAGCAAGCGGGCTTTTTTGTGCCTCACACCGACATCGAACGAGGAACCGCCATGACCCTCAAAGACCAGATCACCGAAGACATGAAGACCGCGATGCGCGCCAAGGATGCGGCGCGACTGCTGACGATCCGCGGGCTGCTGGCCGCTTGCAAGCAGCGCGAGGTCGATGAGCGCATCGTGCTCGACGATGCGGCGGTGGTGGGCATCATCGACAAGCTGGTGAAGCAACGCAAGGATTCCATCACCCAGTTCACCGCTGGCAACCGGGCCGACTTGGCCGACAAGGAAGCGGCCGAACTGCTGATCCTCGAAAGCTACTTGCCGCAACGCCTGAGTGCCGCGGAGATCGCCACCGAAGTGTCTCTCCTCGTCGCCGAGCTCGGCGCCACGGGTCCGGGCGACATGGGCAAGGTGATGGGCGCTTTGAAGTCGCGCCTTTCCGGCAAGGCAGACATGGGCCTGGTGTCGGCAGCCGTGAAGCTAGCGCTGAACCGCTCAGCTGGCCTCGTTGTCCGCGCAGAGATATCCCGATGAATGCTCCCTACGTTCAGAAGCTCAGCGCCGAGTTGAGCGTCGCGCCTCAACTTGAACCCTCGGCCATGGCCTGGGCTGCGCAGGCCGGGTTCAAGAGTGTCATCAACAACAGGCCGGACCACGAAGAAGGGCCCGACCAGCCGACCAGCACGGCCATGGCGGCGGCGGCCAAGGCGGCGGGCCTGTCGTACGTGTTCCTCCCGGTGAGCCCGAGCTACCAAAGCCCCGAGGAAATCGCCAGCTTTGCCCATCTGTTGGCCAGCCTGCCCAAACCGATTCTGGCGTTTTGCCGATCGGGCACACGCTCGGGGAAGCTGTATCGCGCAGCCGTGGGACGCTGACCGGATTCACCCTGTGCCCGCTTGCCACTCGC
>JAYSVE010000818.1:0-3010 GCA_043718725.1 Methylibium sp. | reverse complement strand
GCACCTTGACGAGTTTTGGGCCGCCGGTCGGTGCCGATGGCCGGGTCGCTGGACATGTTTTCAACCTGGGCCATGGCATCAGTCAACACACGCCGCCCGAGTCGGTGGCGGTGCTGGTGGACGCTGTCCACGAAACCTCCCGGTGCATTCGGCGCGACACCGGGCCCGCAACCGCTCCCTAGATTGAAATGGCCCATGTTTCCCGGTAAGTGAGCACTCAGGACTTGACTTATCCCCAATTTGCGACTTTGCGATATGGGTGTCCCAGGTCCCGTGCGACACCGAGACATTTTCACGATTTTGGTGCTAAGTCCTTGATTTCGCGCTACAAAGCGAATCCTCTGGTAAACCCTCAAGTCGTGACGAATCCCAATTGAATCAAGCATTTAGCGGCTTTCTGGCAAAGTTTCCCACAAAGTTATCCACAGAGTCTCGGAAGCATTAAAAGACGTTTTGAATCATTAACTTACGCTTGATCCTTGAGAAAACTCCGAGCTTTGTCATGTAACCGTCACGGCAGGCTGGATGGCTGAGCTGTGGGTCATGCAGGTGGCGGTCGAGGCGCCGCAGCACACCGGCCTCAGCCGGCCACTGGACTACACCAGTGAGCAGCCACTTGCCCCAGGAACGTTGGTGCGCGTTCCGCTGGGGCGGCGCGAGGTGACCGGCTTGGTCTGGGCGAGCGAACCCAGCGGCTTGGCGCCAGCCGATCTGAAGCCTGTCGCCCAGGTTTTGGCGTCACTGCCGGCCTTGAACGCGCGCTGGTGTGCGCTGGTGGAGTTTTCTGCGGGTTACTACCAGCGGAGCATTGGCGAAGTGGCCTTGTCGGTGTTGCCGCCGGAATTGCGCAAATTGGACGACGCCCAGATCGCCGGCCGCATCGCAAAGATGCTTCGGGTGCCACAGGTCGCGCCGTCCGCCCCCACTGCCACGCTCGTGCCGCCCGCGTTGAGCGAGGAACAGGCGCAAGTGCTGGACCGTTTCGACGCCTTGCTGCAAGAGGGACGGACCGCGACGATGCTGCTGCACGGCGCCACCGGCAGCGGCAAGACCGAGGTTTACCTGCGCAGCGCGGCGCGCACTCTACAGGCGGGACGGCAGGCGCTGGTGCTGGTGCCCGAAATCAACCTGACGCCGCAACTCGAAGCGCGCTTCGCTGAGCGCTTTGCCGGACGCCACATCGTCTCGCTGCACAGCGGGTTGACGCCGGCCCAGCGGCTGCGCAACTGGCTCGCGGCCCACCTGGGGCTGGCCGATCTGGTGCTGGGCACGCGCTTGGCCGTGTTTGCGTCCATGCCCCGGCTCGGCCTGATCGTCGTCGACGAAGAGCACGACCCGTCGTACAAAAGTCAGGAAGGCGCGCGCTACTCGGCGCGCGACCTGGCCGTCTACCGCGGCAGGCTCGAATCGGCCCCGGTGCTGCTGGGCTCGGCCACGCCGTCGCTGGAGAGCTGGCAACGTGCCGCGCAGGGCCGCTATGTCCGACTCGGCCTGCCCTCGCGCATCGGCGGCGGCGCGCTGCCCGCGGTGCGGCTGGTGGACATGGGCTTGCTCCCCAAGGTGAAGGGCGCGAGCCCGACGTTCTCACCGCAGTTGCTGGCGGCGCTGCAGGTGCGACTGGAACGTCGCGAGCAAAGCCTGGTGTTCCTGAATCGGCGCGGCTACGCGCCGGTCTTGCACTGCACCGATTGCGGCTGGAAGAGCGGCTGCCCGCATTGCAGCGCCTGGCGCGTGTTTCACAAGCTCGATCGCAGTTTGCGCTGCCACCACTGCGGCCTGGCCGAACGCGTGCCGCGCGCCTGCCCCGACTGCGGCAACCTCGACATCGCCCCCATGGGCCGCGGCACCGAGCGCCTGGAGGAGCAACTGGCCGAGTTGCTGCCGGGTGCGCGCATCGCCCGCATCGACGCCGACAGCACGCGCGCGCAAGGCGCCTTGCAGGCTCAACTGGGCGCCGTTCATGCCGGTGAGGTGGACGTGCTGGTCGGCACCCAGATGATCACCAAGGGGCATGACTTCCGGCGCATCACGCTGGTGGCGGCGGTGAACCCGGACACTTCGCTGTTCAGCAGCGACTTTCGCGCGCCCGAGCGCCTTTATGCGCTGTTGATGCAGGCGTCGGGGCGCGCCGGGCGCGACGCCGAGCAGGCCGCACGCAGTGAAATGTGGGTGCAGACCTGGCACCCGCGGCATGCGCTGTACCAAGCGTTGCGCCAGCACGATTTCGAGGCCTTCGCGCAAAGCCAGTTGAAGGAACGCGAGATGGCCGGCCTGCCGCCGTTCTCGCACCTGGCGCTGCTGCGTGCCGAGGCAAAGACCGTCGAGGCCGCGCGCGGCTTTCTGCAGGCCGCGGCGGAGTGCGCGGCGACCCTGGACGCCACCGGGGGCGTGATGGTCTATCCGCCGGTGCCGCTGGGCGTGGCCCGGGTGGCCAACGTCGAGCGCATGCAGATGCTGCTGGAGGCGAACTCGCGCGTGGCGCTGCAACGCTTTCTGGTGGGCTGGCTGGCCGCTCTGCACGGCGTGCGCAGCGCGCGCAAGTCACCGGCCGAACGCATCCTGCGCTGGGCCGTGGACGTCGACCCGCTGTTGATCTGAGGCCAGGCCCTCCCCTCAATGGCGCCGTGGCGGCGCGCGCCGGGGCGCCGTGGAACGGGCTGCCGGCCGCACCGGCTTCGCCCCCGCACGCGCCAGCGCGGCGTCGACGGGCCGGCCGATGTCGGCCAACAAAAGCGTCGCGCGCACCAACCCTTCGACCGACTCGCTCAAGTCGGCGGGCGGCTCCAGCGACTCGATCTCCTCAATCAGCGCGTCGGCGTCCTCCAGGTCGTCCGGGTCGAGATGGCGGTACAGCAGCGCCAATGGTTCGGTCAGCGCCGCGGCGCCGCCTCGCATCAACTCGGGGAAGACTTCCAGCGCGGTGGCGAAGCCCGCCACCCAGGGGTACACCGCATCAGCACCGGAAGGCCCTCCGGCGTCGTCGGTCGGGTCGATCGGGTCGGTCGGCGTC
>JAYSVE010000817.1:0-7075 GCA_043718725.1 Methylibium sp. | reverse complement strand
TCGGCCGCCAGCAGTTCGAACTTCCACAGGTTGCCGTTCAGGTCTCCGGCATAGACCACATCGACGATGCCATCGCCGCTGCTGTCAATGGCCGCTGGGCTGGACAGGCCGTTCGGGCTGAGCGCCGTTCCGGTGAAGGTGTCGAGCTTGGCGACCAGCGCGCCGGTTTCAGCGTCCAGGATGAACAGCAAGGCACGCCCCGACGGGTTGCCGGACTGGTAACCGCCGCTGATGATGACGGACCAGCGGCCGTTGTTGGTTTTGACCAGCAAGGGCTGGCCGAAAACATGGCCCAGGTCGGGGTCCTGGAACTCCCAACGGACCACACTGCCCGCGGTGGCTTCGGAGAAGTTCGTCGGGTCGGTGATGTCGAGCGCATAGACGCCCTTGGCGCCAGAGCGCATGCCCGCCACCAGCAAGGTGTGCCAGGCACCGGCATAGAACACGTCGCCCACGGTCGGCGAACCATCGGCAAAGTAGCGGTGCGTGTAGGCCGGGCTGCTGAGCTGTGTCAGCGACGGGTAGAGCGCTGCCGGCACGTAGGCGAAGATCTCTTCCAGCGTCTGGGCGTTGAAGGCATGCAGCATGCCGTCATTGGCGCCGACGTAGACCACCGGCGTGCGGTTGCGATGGGTTGTGACGAAGGCGCTGTAGGGCTGGGGCTCGAAGTCATTGGCATAGCCGAAGGCAGGTGCGGCGACAAAGTTGGGCGCCGAGTTGACAATGTCGCCGAGTGGCGTGGCCGGACGATTGCGGAATTTCGACGTCAGGCAGGGCGTTGGCAAACAGTTGCGCACCTCATTGGCCGCGTCACCGCGCAGGTAGGCCAGGCGTTCGGCCCCCAGGCCGTCGGTGGTGCCGCCAGCGTCGCGGTTGATCGCGGCGGTTTGGCTGGTATCGAGTTCAGACGCCGTGGGGGCCGCCGGATTGGCAGGCCAGCGGAACCGGATGCCGCGCGCGTTCAGGGCCGCCGACGGCTTGTAGGTGAGGATGTTGCGACCGGTGTCCCAGTTCTTCGCTTTGAGCTGGGTGGCGGCGTCCGTCGGCGCGGGCGCACCGACCGTGCCATCGGCGTTGATCGCAAACGCCACCAGGTTGCCGGTCCAGTCGGTGCTGTTGAACTTGGCTTGAAACAGCTTTGATTCGGCCGTCAGGCTGCCGGTGTTCAGGGCGACCGCGGCACCCGCGCCGAACTTGTCGCTGATGTTGCCCACGATCGTGTTGAACGCATTCGTCAACCCGGCGCTGTCGCGGCCGATGAAGGCCCCGGTGTAAGCGCCCCCGCGGCGGGCCATTTCATCGAGCGCGGCCACCGAGCTTGGGTTGGCAAAGGTGTCGCCCATGCCGATCACGTAGGTCTTGATGTCAAAGGTCTGGTTCGCCAGGGCCGGATTGCTCAGGTTCGGGCCCGTCAACTGGGTGGCGCGCAGCGCGTCGATCTGACCAAAGACATCTTGCTGGGCCTGGCCGAAGGTCCAGATGTTGGAGGCGTCCTTGGTGTTGACCCATTGGCTGGGGTCGTATTGGGTTCCGTCGAGTTTGCCGGTCGGGTTGCCATCGGTTGCCAACACCACGTAGTTGAGCTGGCAGGTCTGGCTGACCGGGCTGAGCCTGGCTGCCGATTCGCCCTGGGCGAAGTAGTTCTTCACGGTCTTGAGCGAGCCCGTCAACGGGGTGAACAACGCGGAGTTCTTGATTTCGGTCGTGGGGCCGTTGGTCTCGTTCACCAGCAGGTCTTGCAGGCGGTTGAAGTGGGGGGCCGAATCGGGCTGCACGGTTTCGACGATGTTGCCATTGCCGGTGATGGCGCCGTAGTAGCCCCAGCCACGGTTGACAAAAACCGCGCGCTTGAACGCATCGCCGTTCGGCAGGAAACCGGCGTCGGTGGGGGTAAAGGTGATGTCTTGCGAGGGGGCCACGAAGTCCGCATCGGCCCAATCCGTCACCTGACTTCGAGAAGGCCAGACGCGGAACGAATTGCCCGACAGGCCTTGGCCAAACGTCTTGCTCGTGTCGTTGGTGTAATAGACATCGTTGACATCGGCGTCGTCGCCCGACTTTTCATAGGTGATGAAGGACAAACCAACAGCGGGCTGCGGATTCGCGATGCAGCGCAGTCCCCCGTTCGACGCCGACACGCCATCGACACAGTCGGTGGTGTAGAGCATCGTGGTGGCATTGCCCATGAAGTAGGCCTGCGTGCTGAACGGCGTGTTGGCACTGGTCTCGAAGGTCGTCAGGCCCCAGTTGAATGAGTTCCGGTGCGAATCGATGATGGTGCGCAGCACGGTGCGCGCGATGTTGGAGCGCGTGCTGGGGTCGTCCCCGGAAATCACCTTGCCACCCATCGTCGCATCCATGGACTGCGAGTTGTCGAAGATGACCATCAGGTTGGGCTTGACCGATGTCGACAGGGTCAGCGGGTAGGTGGCAATGTCGAACGGGGGCGCGGCAATGCCCGCGCCCGTGCAGGCAAGCAGCGCACCCGACAGACACCATCGAACGGCTGGTGCGGCGTGGTTCATCGCTGGCCTCGTTTCATCGCTTGGTGTGGATGGATTGCAAAATCACGACCGTCTCGTCACGCGCGCCGGTGGCCTGCGCGGTGATGCGGTAACCGACGGCCGGCACGGCGGGCTCCAGGCCGATGCGCGACAGGCTCTCGCCCGGCGGAGTCCCCAGCGGCCCCAGCCGCTCGATCACATATCGCGGCTGGGCGCCCGCGCTGACGCTGGGAAATTCGGCGGCGCCGGTGTACTGCCCATAGGTGCGAACCTGGCCGGCGGTGGTCCAGTTGAACCCGACCACCTCATGCACCGGCACCGACAGTGCCACCGCGCGCTGCGACGGCGGCGTGCACAAGCCATTGGTGCACGCGGGGGAGAACTCGGTGTCGGCCGTGATGTTCATGGCCAGGTCTCGCTCGGCATCGCGCAGCGCGGCCTCCGCGGCCTGGAACGCGAGGTCGCGGTCCTTGGTGTTGCCGATCATGCGTTCCTGCATGACGTTGACGCTGAGCACTGAAACGCCAAGCATCAGCGCGGCCACCATGAACAGCAGCGTCGTGACGAGCGACAGGCCACGCTGGGCGCACCAAGACCGGCCATGGCCCGGGCGGCGAACGATGTTCATGGCGCGCCGTTCCTCAGCGTGACCACTTCGGTGAGCGAGGTGCGCACCCGGCGGTCGGTGGCCGTGACGGCGTTGCCGGCGAACTGGTAGGTCTGGTTGCCCCGCGCCATGTTGTCGTCCGGAGTTGCCACCACCATCTGGATGCGTGCCGACAGCACGCGGTCCCAGGTCGTGATCGCCGACGCGTCGAGGTAGAGGTTGACGTTCTGGTCCTGTATCGGGTCGGTGTCGACGCCGTAGCTGATCAGCACGCGGTCGACCCCGTTGGCCACCTCGGCCGGGTTGGCGCTGCCCGCCGTGGCCGGTACGGCCAGGCGCCACAACGAGTTCGTCCCGGCACGCAGCAGGCTGGGCGCGACATAGTAGTGGCGGGTTTGCAACCGGTACACCGTCGAGTCACTGCGGTAGGCATGGCGCAGGTTGTCGGTGCTGTTGCCCGGCACCAGGGTTCCGCCCACCGCGTGGCTCAACACGCCGGTGGTCGCTGGAGCGGCTTCGGTCACCTGAAAAATCGACGCCGCCTTGCAATTGGCGATCAACACGATGTCGCCTGCGACGATGGGGTTGTCCGGCGACGCCGCCCGCAACTGCGGCGCGGCCGTGGTTGAAGTCATCGCCGCCACCACGCCCAGCGCCGCGGTGTCGGCCGGCACGCGCACCGAGACGATGTCGCTGTTGAATATCGGCGCCGTGCTGTCCGGGATGGTTGCCGTGCCCAGTTCGGCAAGCTTGGCGCTCAACGCCGGGCTGAAGGAGCTGTCGTTGCCCTTGTAGCCGACCAGGCCCGAATTGCCTTGCGAGATGAACCCGGCTTCGACGCCGCTGGCAAGCACACTCACCACCGGATCGTCCGCACGCTGCGCCAGCGGGCGACAACCGGCGAAGCCGCTGCTGCGCAGGTCGGTTTGCAACAGGTCCATCGCCAGGCGGGCGTTTTCGCTCATTCGCGTGGTCGAGGCGTTGACGACGTTCAAGGTGCGCGTGCTGATGAAAGTGGCGATCGACACCGTGGCAACGAACAGTCCCACCGCCATGCCCACCATCAGCTCGACCAGCGTCATGCCGGTGGCACGCCGCCACAGCGAACGCGTCTTCACGGCCGCACCACGGTCACAAACACGGTCGAGGCAACGTGGTCGGTCCACGCGACCTTGACGGCGATGACGTTGCCGACGCCATCGCATTTCCAGTCCGCCGGGCTGGCCTTCGGGTCGTCTTCGGGGGTGCTGTCAATGCACACCTTGCCTTGTCCCGATGGCAATTGGGCGGCGACGTCGCTGAGCCACTGGGCCACGTCGGCGGCGGCCAGTTGGGCGGGTGTGCATCCTGCCGCCAGGCAGGCGGTGGCGCCACCGGTACCGGGGTCGTTGTAGTTGCCGCTGGCAGCCGCCAACTGGTTGGCCCGCACCCTGTCGGTCATCTGGTAGCCCAGCAGCGCGGCTTTCTGGCGCGATTGGGCGCTGTTCGACAGGCTCATGCCGAAGGTCTGCATGCGCGCCGCGCCGATGAAGCCAACGGCCGCCACGATCACCGCCACCAGCGCCTCCAGCAGGGCATAACCCGCGGCATGGCCGCGCGCGGTCGAAGCTTTGCTCAGGTACATAGCGTGCGATCCTCTGAAACATCGGCCAAACCGACCGGCTCGAGCCGGATCCGGTAGCCCACTGGAAAACCCGCTTGGCCGCACAGTTTGAATTCGACCCGCGCGCCGGCCTTGAGGAAGCCGCGCGGGTTGAAGGTCAACGCGGAAACATTGCCGACCGTGGCGAACTTTTGCCCACCGTTAAGTGCCGGGTAGTTGCGAACCACGGCTTCACCGTCGTCAAGCTGCGCGTTGTCGTTGCTGTCCACGAAGACCAGCCAGCCCGCGCTGAACTCCGCGTCGACCACGGGCGCCGCGGCCTTGACCACCACCATGGCGCCACGCCTTGTGGCTTCACTGCGCGCCAGGGTCAGCGCCGACGCCAATTCGCTTTGCGTGGCGCGCAACCGGCTGTTGTTGACGAAGGCCGCCAGGTTGGGCGCCGCAATGGCCAGCACCACCGCCAGCACCACCAGCGTGGTCATCAATTCGATCAGCGTGAAGCCGCCCGCGCCGCGCCGCCCGGAGCGTGTGCTTTTCTGTGCGACGGGCACGCTGGCTGGAAGTGCTATGGTCATCTTGGGTTCCTGTTGAATCCCATCGCCGGGCCGGTGCTGAGCGAATCTGCGAATACTCTTCGATCCGTGAACAAAGGCCCAATCGCGGATCTTCAGTGTTGCCGGATTGTGCCGACGCCTCCTGCCCCCTCGGGGCGAATGGCCGATGAACGGTCAATTCACGCCGATCAACGGTCGCTCGCCACAAAGTCGCCGGCTCAGTCCCGCCCCAAACCGGACCCGCCCCTTGGGGGCAAGTGGGCAGCGACTGTGGGGCTCAGTCATAGACGATGTCCGCGTGGCCCTGGCTGGCCCCAGCACGCCAACGCTCCAGCGCCGCATCACTGGGAAAGAAACGCGCACCATCGCCGAGGTCGAGTTCGGCGCTGACCTCATGACGGCGCAATTGCAAGCGCACGGCCAGCCCCAGAGGCAGCTCGCCGTGTTCGGTGGTGACCCGGCGCACCGGGAAGTCACGCAGCACTTCGGCCACCGGCGGGACGCTGCCGTTGACCTCGACCCGCAGGTATTTGCCAAAGCGGCAGCGCGCGCTGGCCAGGTCCCAGACCTGCTGCACGTTCAAACGCATGCCGCCGGAAAAGCGGTCGGGCTGGACTTTGCCCAGCACGATGATCAATTCATCGTCCTTGAACAATTCTTTGTGGGCGTTGAGCAGTTCCTCATTCGCGACCGCTTCGATCGCTTCGGACTTGTCGTCGAGCTTGAATATCGCCACCCGCCCGCGCTGCCCGTTGACCATGCGCAAGTCGCTCACGATGCCGGCCAGCACTTGCGGCTCGCGGGTGTCGATGAGGTCGGCAATGCGGCGCTTCGCAAAGCGGCGCACCTCATCGGCGCTTTGATCGAACAGGTGGCCGGACAGGTAATAGCCGAGCGCCGTCTTTTCGAGCAGCAGGCGCTCCTTGACGCCCCAGCCCGGGGCGGCGACGAGATCGGGTTCTTGCGTGCTGGCGGCATGCTGGTCATGGTCGTCCGGCCCGAAATCGAACAGGCCGGCCTGGTTGGCATTGGCGCTCTGGCTGTCGGCAAACTCGAAGGCCAGGCCGACACTGGCCATCAGCGACGCCCGCGCCGGCGTCAACGTGTCGAAGGCGCCGGACTTGATCAGCGCTTCCACCGTGCGCTTGTTGATGCGAGCGCGATCGACGCGCGCGCAAAAGTCGAACAGCGACGTGAACGGCCCGCCCTCGCCCCGGGCCTGCAGGATGGCTTCGATCGCGGCCTGGCCGGTTCCCTTGATCGCGCCCAGGCCATAGCGCACTTGCGCGTCGGCGATCGGCTCGAAGCGATAGCCGCAGGTGTTGACGTTGGGCGGCTCGAACGTGAGTCCCAGCGCCACCGCGTCGTCATGGAAGATCTTCAGCTTGTCGGTGTCGTCCAGCGCCACACTCATGTTGGCTGCCGTGAACTCGGCCGGGTAATGCACCTTCAGCCAGGCCGTCTGGTACGCCAGCAAGGCGTAGGCCGCGGCATGCGACTTGTTGAAGCCGTAGCCGGCGAACTTCTCCATCAGGTCGAAGATTTCGTTGGCCTTCAACTCGCCGATGTTGTTCTTGGCCGCGCCTTCGGCAAAGATGGCGCGGTGGGTCATCATCTCCTCCAGCTTCTTCTTGCCCATCGCGCGGCGCAGCAGGTCGGCACCACCGAGCGTGTAGCCGCCGACGATCTGCGCCACCTGCATCACCTGCTCCTGGTAGACCATGATGCCGTAGGTCTCGCGCAATACCTCTTTCATCAGCGGGTGCGCAAACTCCACCTCTTCGCGGCCGTGCTTGCGCGCGCA
>JAYSVE010000816.1:0-3015 GCA_043718725.1 Methylibium sp. | reverse complement strand
GTTTGCGCTGCTGGGCCAGGTCGCGCAGCCGAATTTCAGTGGCTTTGATGGCCAGGCGCACGGTGTCGAGCGCCGATTCACGCGCCCGCTGGTGGGCGGCCTCGCTCGGGTAGCGCACCACCAGGTTGCGGTCGCGGCGCACGGCATCCACCTGCGCCAGCCGGGCTTCGGCAGCGGCGCGGTTGCGTGTTTCCACCGCCAGCCGCTCTTCGGCGGTCAGCGTGGGGGGCATCACCATGCGCACCGAACCGTCCTGGTTCAGCACCTGCTGTTCTTTGGCGGTGCATTCGGGGATGGGGCGGTCGGCCGTCAGGCGCCGGCCGTGGCTGTCGGTGCAGGTGTAGATGCCGGCGGAAAACGCCGAAGCGGCAGCGCTGCAGGTTATCAACACCGCCAGGGCCTTGCCCAATGCTCGCGCCCGCTGGTTCAGCAACCCGCTGCGCACCCCTGCGGGCCCTGCCCCCTTAGCCGCCATTCACACCCCATATCTGTCGCGATAAGCCTGCACGGGCGCTGCAAAGGCGCTCAAGCTCACATCGTCGCTGGCGCGCAGATACTGAAGCAGGTCTTTCAGCTCGGCAATGGCAAGCACACTCAGTTTCAAGTTCTGTGTGACGTACTGCACCGCGCTGGTGTTGCTGTCCACACCATCCTGTGTGGCGCGCTCCTGACGGTCCAGCGCGATGACCACGCCGCAGGGGGTGCCGCCGGCCGCTGCAATCATGTGAATCGACTCACGCACCGAAGTGCCCGCTGAGATGACGTCATCAATGATGAGAACGCGGCCGGACACCGGCGCGCCGACCAGCGAACCGCCTTCGCCGTGGCTCTTGGCTTCTTTGCGGTTGTAGGCAAAAGGCACATTGCGCCCGCGCCGCGCCAGCTCAACAGCCACCGCCGAAGCCAGCGTGATGCCTTTGTAGGCGGGGCCGAACAACATGTCGAAAGCAAGGCCACTGGCGAGCAGACGGCGTGCATAAAATTCGGCCACGCGGCCGAGGGTGGCGCCGTCAGAAAACAGGCCGGCGTTGAAAAAATAGGGCGACAGGCGGCCGGCCTTGGTCTTGAATTCGCCGAAGCGCAGCACCCCGGCCTGAACCGCAAATTCAACAAATTCCTGCGCCACATGGCCGCTGTCTTCACGGCCGTGCGGCGGTGCTTCGGCGTGTTTCTCGGCATCACTCATTACAAGGGGTTCCTTTGGCCTTCAGACTCGTCAGCCTTAATTTGAACGGCATCCGCTCAGCGGCCAACAAGGGCTTTGTCGAGTGGGCCCAGACTGCGGGCGCGGATTGTATGGGGGTGCAGGAAGTCAAAGCCCAACACGGCGACGTGGCCGGCCGGCTGGACGCCGTGGGCAAGCTGAAGGGCCACTTTCACTTCGCGCAGAAGAAGGGTTACTCGGGTGTGGGCCTGTACACGCGCAAAGTGCCGAGCGACGTGGTCATCGGTTTTGGCAGCGAAGAATTTGACGCTGAAGGGCGCTGGGTGGAGGCGCGCTTCGACACCCCGAAGCGCAAGCTCAGCATCATCAGCTGTTACTTCCCCAGCGGCAGCAGCGGGCCCGAACGCCAAGAGGCCAAGTTCCGTTTCCTGGCGTTGATGTTTCCACACCTGCAGCGCCTGAAAGCCGAGCGCGAATTCATCCTGCTGGGTGACGTGAACATCGCGCACCATGCCATCGACCTGAAAAACTGGCGCAGCAACCAGAAAAACAGCGGCTTCCTGCCCGAAGAGCGCGACTGGATGACCCGCCTGCTGAACGAATGCGGTTTGGTGGACGTCTTCCGCACCCTGAACCAGCAGGCCGAGCAATACACCTGGTGGAGCGCACGCGGCAACGCCTGGGCCAACAACGTGGGTTGGCGCATCGACTACCACCTGGCCACACCGGCGCTGGCCGCCACCGCCAAGCATGAGTCGATCTACTTGGCCGAGCGCTTTTCGGACCACGCACCGCTGATCATCGACTACGGCTTCAAGCTTTGACTGGCCTGAGCGCTTGCGAACGTCGGCTGCCGGTCGGAGCGGTCGCTTACTGCGGTCGGGGGGCGGGAAGCGACCCCTATGCACAGGTCGCAAACATGCGCAGATCGAAGCAATGACGGCGCGATTTCTCCTATGAGGATGGCTCGCAGGGCCCGGCGAGTTCTTCACATAGTTTTTGGCGCCATGTGCAATCGCGTTGCGCGGCGCCAGCATCTGTTGATCCCGCGTGCGGTTCGCCGGGCAAGATCATCGCGCGAATGCGCTTCATCGCTGAACCGTTGGGAAGCCCCGCAAACACTGGCGTTGTCGCGAGTCGATCGCAGTCGTTGGCGCCATAAGGTGGATGACTACCGTCGAGACCGGCAACTGGCCGCAGAGACTGCCACTGCATCGCAGGATCTCCTGTGTGTGAAAACTATGTCGATGTCCGATTGACCGCGCTTTGGCGAGAGACGCGCAATTCCTGGATCACAGCGCCGAAGCACCCCACCTCTGCGCATAGTTGGGCCCTGTGCATAGGGGTCGCAATGGAGAGCTCTGCATAGCGACCCATCATTGATCTTCGCAAGATCGAGTTCGTCGCCGTAAAGTCGTCAATTAACGCTGAGGCCAAGGCCGGCTTGCCAGTGGCTACGCGCCCAGCAGCGGCAGCAGGTGCTTCCCGAACTTCCCCGTGTGAGTGGCGCTGGCCATGACGATCGCGTGGACGAAAACCACACCTGCGGCACCGAAGGCGGCCACGGCCGGCCACTTTAGTCGGTCGGGCTGGACGAGCCGCCTGTGCATGTTGCGGATGAAGAACTCGGCAACCAGCAGGTTGGGAATGAAGAACAAGGCGAGCATGGCAAGGTCGAACGGCCCACTGGCGCCGTCGGCGTTCATTCCGATGCCGCCGGCCCAGGTCGTCCAGGCCTGGATCTCGATATCGAACAGCCATGAACCCATCACCATCGAGAACAGGCGGATGGCCCAGGCGCGATGCCGGTCGAATCTCCTGGCGCGTGCGTGGACGTAGGCCATGACCGC
>JAYSVE010000815.1:0-7088 GCA_043718725.1 Methylibium sp. | reverse complement strand
GCGTGTACCGCCTCTATGGATCGCTGTTCTTCGGGGCCGTGGCCAAGGTCGAGGCGGTCGGCGAAGACCTGCCGCCGGACACGCGCGCCGTGGTGCTGGAGATGCACCGGCTGGTCTTGATCGACACCTCGGGCCTGGACGCGCTGGAGCAACTCCACCGCGCGCTCGAACGCCAAGGCGTGCTGCTGCTGTTGTGCGACCTGAACGAGCAACCCATGGAATTGATCCGCCGCGCCGAGTTCGATGCGCTGCTGGGCGCCGAGAACCTGCTGCCCGACCTGCCCGCGGCAATGGCCCGGGCGGCCGCCCAAGCGGCAAGGCCGGCCGCGCCGGGCACGGCCTGATCCCGGCCGCGCCAACTCACCTGCCGCCCGGCAGGGCCGTGACGGGATCCAGGGTCGTGGCGGTGGAGCGCACCGTGCCGTTCTTGTCCAGCGTCACCGAGAACACCTTGTTCTCGTGGTTGTCGAGAAAGCGCCAGTCCCAGACCTCTTCCTGCTTCAACTCATAGACCTGCGTCTTGGCCGGGCGACCCAGCAAGCGTCGCAGTTGCGACTTGTCCATGCCGGCCACCACCTTGACGAACGAGGTTGGCTTGAGCACCTGCCGCAGCGAACTCATCTTGCCGTCGGCGCCCAGGGTGATCATGTAGTTCACGTGGCCTTCGGGCTGGCGCGGATATTCGAACGTGCGGGCGCCGTTCTCCTCGGTGTAGACAGCGGCCGGTTCGCCGAACTTGGCGCGCACGTCCGCCTCGGTGGCGACACCTTCCTCCAGCTCCGAAATCTTCTTCGGGTCGCAGCCCGCCGCCAGCGCCAGCAGCGCCAAAAACAGCAGCATTTCACCCAGACGCTTGCGCATGTCGGTCACTCGCTAAAATGAAAGATCAAACTTTAGCGCAAGCCCCCCGATGCCACTGTTCTGGAAGCATTACAAATCCGACGTCACTTCGTTCATCGAAGCGCTCAAGACCAGCAAGCCCACGCTGGAAGCCGAGCAACGCCAAGGCCGAGCCTTGCTGTGGGACCAGCAGGTGGACCGGGACGCTCAGGCCGACTACAGCCGAGCAAGCGTGGCGCAGCAGCCCTACGTCTACCAGACAAAATAGTCCCCAGCGACGCGACCGACGTGAACCGACCCATGGCGGCGTCCCGGGCGCCTGAAGGCACAGCGCCTGGCCTGGGCCGCAAGCCAGCCATGCCCGCGCCCACGGTCGATGCGGTCATTAACCTCAGCGGCCCCAGCGTCGTCGACGGCGTGGCGGTGGCCCGCCTGTATGGCGAGCCGCTGTTCGCGCTGCCCACCGACCTGTACATCCCGCCCGATGCCCTCGAAGTTTTTCTCGAAGCCTTCGAGGGACCGCTGGATCTGCTGCTGTACCTGATCCGGCGCCAGAACTTCAACATCCTGGACATTCCGCTGGCCGACGTGACGCGGCAGTACCTGACCTACGTCGAGCAAATCCGCAAGACCAACCTCGAGCTGGCCAGCGAGTACCTGCTGATGGCGGCGATGCTGATCGAGATCAAGTCGCGCATGCTGCTGCCGCCCAAGAAGTCGGCCGACGGCGCCTAGCCCGAAGACCCGCGCGCCGAGCTGGTGCGCCGCCTGATCGAATACGAGCAGATGAAGCTGGCCGCCACGCGCCTGAACGCCTTGCCGGTGATCGGGCGCGACTTTCTGCGCGCCCGGGTCGTCATTGAACAGGCGCTGGCGCCGCGCCTGCCCGATGTCGACTCCGACGACCTGCGCGCTGCCTGGGCCGACCTGATGAAACGCGCGCGCCTGACCCAGCACCACACGATCACGCGCGAACAGTTGAGCGTGCGCGAGCACATGAGCATCGTGCTGCGGGCGCTGCAGGGCCGGCGCTTCGCGATGTTCGAAGACCTGTTCGACGTGAGCCGCGGCCCGCAGGTGCTGGTGGTCACGTTCATCGCGTTGTTGGAGCTGGCCCGCGAGCGCCTGCTCGAAGTCACCCAGGCCGAGGCGTTCGCGCCGATCTACGTGCGGCTGGCCTATCAGCCGGATTGACGGGCCGGGCGCATGCGCCGCGCCGGCCTCGGGTCGGCGGGTCGGCGGTTTGGCCAGGGCAGCGCGTGCCCTGGCCGCGACCCATGCTTCGGCGCCGCGCCCGTCGCCTACTGGTAGCCCCCGGTCGTGGCGATGGAGGTGGGCTTCGAGCCGACCGGCACACTCGCCGTGAACAGCGCCGAGAGCCCGCCGCTGGCGCCGATCGCGTACTGTGAAACGCTGCCGGCGCCGGCCGCGTTGTTGTTCGCCACATAGACATACTTCCCGCTCGGGTCGACGTTGACGAACCACGGGTCCGACCCGGCCGCGACCGCACCCGGGCTGAGCGGCGTGAGGGTCCCGCTCGCGTCCAACTGATACTGCAACACGCTGCCGCTGGCACCACCGACCGCGACATAGGCGTACTTGCCCAGCGGGTCGACACCGACCGAGCGCGCCACCGCGCCGGTCGCGACGAAAGAAGGCGTCGCCGGCGCAAGTTGCCCGGTGGTCGCGACGATGCTGAACTGCGTGACGTCGGACGAAGTCAAGTTCGCCGCATAGGCAAATCTGGCGCCCGGATCGACGGCGATGGACAACGAGCCCGAGCCCGAGCCGACGCTGGCCGGGGTCAACAGGATCAGGCCCCCGGTGGCACCGACGCCGTACTGCGAAATGCTGCTGCCGCCGCCCACGCCAAAATTCGTCACGTAGGCGTATCGGCCCGTCGGGTCGACCGTGATGGCGCTTGGGCTCAGGCCGGTGTCCACCGTGGCCGGGTTCATCGGCGTCAGCCCCCCAGACGGGCCGATCAGGAATTGCGACACCGTGTTGCCCCCGCCGTTGGCGACATACGCATAGAGGCCGTTGGCGTCGATGGTGATGGACTCGGGGTTGGGCCCGACCGCCACCGTGGCGGGAACCATCGGCGTCAGGCTCCCACCGGGCCCGACCGTGTATTGCGAAACGGTGCTGTTGAAGCCGAACCCGTGGTTCGCGACGTAGGCGAACTTGGCGTTGGGGCTGACGCTGATGGAGCGCGGCGCCGTGTCGGTCGCGACGGTGGCGCTGGCCAGCGGCGCGAGGCTCCCATTCGAGCCGATCGCGAATTGAGAGACGGTGTTGCTGCCGGAGTTCACCACATAAGCGTACTTGGGCACCAGCACCGCCGGGGTTGCGCCGTGGCTGATCGCCATCGACAGCGGCGCTGCCCCTGGCGTGGCCAGCGTGGCCGGCAAGTTGGCCGAGAGCGTGCCGGTCGCGCCGATCTTGAACTGCGAAACGACGTTGCCGTTGACGCTGGCGGCGTAGACGAACTTGCCGCTGGGGTCGACGCTGACCGACCAGGGGTTCGCCGCGGGCACCGCCGCGCCGCTCATCGGCACCAGGCCGCCGTCGGCGCCGACGCGGTATTGCGAGAGGCTGTTGCCGGTGGCGTTCGCCACAAAGGCGTACAAGCCGCTCGGGTCGACGGCGATGGCCAGCGGTCCCTGGCCCGTGGCCACCGCGGCGTTGGCCAGGGTGGTGAGGGTGCCGTTGGCCGCGACCGCGTATTGCGACACCGTGCCCGCGCCGAAGTTGACGACGTAGAGGAATCTGCCATTCGGGTGCAACGTGGCGGAGCGCGGGTCCAGGCCCGTTGGCACCGAACCCGATGCCATCGGCGTGAGCGAGCCGTCCGCCGCGATCGTGTATTGGCCCACCGCGTTGCTGCCGGACACCGGCGCGTAGGCGTACTTGCCGCTGGGATCGACCACGATCGAGCGCGGATTCGCCTGGGTCGCGACCGAGAGCGGGTTCATCGGCTCCAGGCCGCCACCGGCCTTGACGCGGAACTGCCAGATCTTGTTGCCGGCGATGTCGACGACATAGGCGTATCGGCCGGTCGGATCGACCGTGATGGAGGCGGGGCTCTGGCCGCTTGCCACCGTGGCGGGGCTCATCGGCGCGAGGGTTCCGTCCGCGCCTATCGTGTATTGCGAGATCGTGTCGCCGGCCGCGTAGGCGTAGCGCGCGGTCGGATCGACCGTGACGGAGCGCGGATTCAACGTCGCCGCAACTTTGCCTATGAACTTGAGCCCGCCGGTGGCGGCATTGACCACGTAGGTCGAGACACTGCTGTCGCTGCCGTTGGCCACATAGGCGAAGCGCGGCGCGGTGTGCTGGACGCAATCGATCGCCACATTGGCGACATCGACGCTGGCGACGCCGGCGCCATTGCTGACGGTGCAGGTCTGGTCCTCGAACTGGCGCGAGAACTGGGTCACCGCATAAGGCGAGCCAAAGGCCACCGGCGCGGCGAAGACAAAGTTTCCATTGGCCGACACGGTCAGGTCGTCGCCGGCGTTGTTGCGCAGCACGCTGCCGCCGCGCAGACCGGTCACCGTGCCGCCAATGGTGAAGGTGTTGGTGGCGCAGGTCAGGACGACACTGCTGATCGCGGCCGACGCGACCGCACCCGTGCCATTGGCCACGCCGCAGGTCTGGCCTGTCGGTTGGTTCAGCACCGTGACGTTGTAGGCGCCGCCGTCGGAGAGCGGCGACGCGAAGACGAAAGCGCCGTTGGCCGCAACGCTGAGGTCATCACCCCCGTTGTTGCGCAGCAGCACCGTGCCGCTCAGGCCCGAGGCCGCGCCGCCCACCGAATAGGTGGCGGGCGGGTTGATGATGGGGCTGGGGCTGCTGGGGCTGTCGTCGCCGCCTCCGCCGCAGGCCGACAACAACCCGGCAAGCCCCAGCGATGCCACGCCAAGGACTCTCAATCCCAATACACAGTTGATTTTCACCAGACACCCCTTCTTACAAAAGAGACGGCGATGATACTTTTGCGACCCGGCCGATGGCTACTGCCTTGGTAGCCCTGGCGTCGAGCCGGGCGAATGCCCGATTCCGTGCGCAAAAAACCAACGCCTCAGACCCTGCCCTGGACGCCCAGCTTGAAGGCGATCATCGCCCGCAGCTTGTTGGGCAACACCGGTTTCGTCAGCACGTGGAAGTCGTTGTCCTGGGCTTCCCTTTCGTGGCCGATCATCGAGCTGCCGGTGACGACGATGGCCGGCACGCCGGCGCCGAAGCGCTGGCGCAGCGCCTGGATCGCCTGCACGCCGTTCAGGCCGTTCTCCAGGCGGTAGTCGACGATCAGCAGATGCGGCACCGCCTGGTCGGGCGGGCTGGCGCGCGCCCAGGCCACACTGCCCGCCACACTGTCGAAGGATTCGATGCTCGCGCCCCAGCCCTTGAGCAGCACTTCGAGACCGTCGCGCACCGCCGGTTCGTCCTCGACGATAACGATCAGGCGGCCTTTCAGGGTCAACTCCAGCGGGCCCTTGCCCGGCAAGGCCGAGGCTTGTGGGCCGGGGGCCTTGCCGACCGGCAGTTCCAGCGTGAACACGCTGCCGCGGCCAGGGGTGGAGGCCAGCCGCAGCGGCGCGCCCATCAAGCCGGCCAGGCGCTTGACGATGGCCAGCCCCAGCCCCAGGCCGCGGCGCTGCTCGGGCGCGACGGCATCGGTGTTGGGCACCTGGTAGAACTCTTCGAAGATCATTGCCTGCTGCTCGGCCCGAATGCCGACGCCGGTGTCCCAGACCTGCAGCAACACCTTGTCGCCGCGTTGCCGGCAGCCCACCAGCACCGAGCCGTCGTTGGTGTAGCGCAGCGCGTTGGACACCAGGTTGCGCAGAATGCGCTCGACCAGCAGCGGGTCGGCCAACACGGCGCGCCGGCCGCCGCGCAACCGCAGCGCCAGGCCCTTCTCGAACGCGACCGGCTCGAAGTGCAGGCGCAACTTGCGCAGGATGTCGTCGATCCGGAAGTGGCGCGGCGCGACCTCGACGCCGCCGCTGTCGATGCGGGTAATGTCGAGCAACTCCGAGAACAGGCCTTCGAGCGCGTCGACCGATTCGTTGATGCTGTTGACCAGGTGCGCCACTTCGGGCTCGTGCACGCGCTGGCGCAGCGCCTCGGCGAACAGACCCATCGCGTGCAGCGGCTGGCGCAGATCGTGGCTGGCGGCGGTGAAGAACTTCGACTTGGCGCGGTTGGCCACCTCGGCCTCGCGGCGCGCCGCGTCGGAGGCCTGCTTTTCCACCCGCAGGCTGGCGAGCAGTCCGTCGGCCTGCAGCTTGAGCTCGATGATCCGGCGCAGCGCCTGGCGGTGGTAGCGCGCCAGCACCGTCGTCAGGCCGATGATCAACAGCAGCTCAGCCGCCAGTTGGTAGCCATGCAGGTCACCGGCGCCGGCCACGCGAAACACCAGCGGCAGGAAACACAGCGACACGAAGGCCAGGAACATGCGCGGCTGGGTCGACAGCACCGGCACCGCGGCCACCACGAAGGTGTAGACCAGCACGATCAGGCCGGTTTGCTGGGCCGCGTCGCCCAGCCCATAAAAAAGCCACCCGGTCAGGCCCCACAGCGCACCCGCGGCGGCGGTGCCCAGGTTGGAGCGGCGCTGCCAGTCCAGCCAGTCCTGGCGCGACCGCGGCGCGGCGAGTCTGAAGCGCCGGCCCACCCACCAGCGCGCCAGGCCCATGGCCGCAAAGGCCGCCAGCCACGGCAGCATCAACGCGGCCGGCGCCAGGGACCAGAACAGCATCAGCACCACCCCCACGCCGGCAACATAGCCGGCCAGCGCCGCGGGCAGAAAGTCAAAGGTGGTCTGCACCTCTTCGGGCAGGGCGGCAAGCGCCAGTTCGGTGCTCGCGGCGGCGCTCGAGGGGTCGGGCAACGCGGCGTCGGCCAGCGCGGCGGGCACCGTGTCGGTGGTCACGGCACGGCCTGTCGGGCGCGCCGCGACGGGGCGTGTCCGTGCCGGCGCGCGCCGGGGTCAGCGGCCCGGGGCACGCCAGGCATGGATGCCTCCCTGCTGCGACATCTGGCCCACCGCCAACACCGCCTGGGTGCGTGAACTCACGCCCAGGGCGCGCAGCACCGCGGCCACATGGTCCTTGACGGTTTCCACCGAAACGTTCAGGTCGCGGGCGATCAGTTTGTTCGGCTTGCCTTGCAACAACAGCGCCAGCACTTCACCCTGGCGCGGCGTCAGGCCCAGCGCCGCCAGCGGCGGCTGGGTCTGG
>JAYSVE010000814.1:0-7096 GCA_043718725.1 Methylibium sp. | reverse complement strand
TCGATGAAGTCGCCCAGGTGCGAGTCGTCGTCGTCGCCGATCGGCGTCTCCATCGAGATCGGCTCCTTGGCGATCTTCATGATCTTGCGGATCTTGTCTTCCGGGATCTCCATCTTCTCGGCCAGCGTCGGCGCATCGGGCTCGAAACCGAACTCCTGCAAGTGCTGGCGGCTCAGCCGGTTCATCTTGTTGATGGTCTCGATCATGTGCACCGGGATGCGGATCGTGCGCGCCTGGTCGGCGATCGAGCGGGTGATGGCCTGGCGGATCCACCAGGTGGCATAGGTCGAGAATTTGTAGCCGCGGCGGTACTCGAATTTGTCGACCGCTTTCATCAGGCCGATGTTGCCTTCTTGGATGAGATCGAGGAACTGCAGGCCGCGGTTGGTGTACTTCTTGGCGATGGAGATCACCAGGCGCAGGTTGGCCTCGATCATTTCTTTCTTGGCGTCACGCGAGGATTTCTCGCCCTCGTTCATGCGTTTGTTGATGAGCTTGAGGTCTTCCAGCGGCACCACCGCGCGGGCCTGCTGGTCGGTCAGCTTCTTCTGCAACTCTTGCACGGGCGGCAGATTGCGCGCCAGGATGACGCTGTACGCCTTGCCGCTGGCAACTTCCTTTTCGGCCCATTTCAGGTTCAGGATGTTGGGCGGGAAGTGCTTGATGAAGTACTCCTGGGGCATGCCGCACTTGTCCACCAGGATCTTGCGCAACTCGCGCTCGTAGCGGCGCACGTCGTCGACCTGCGAACGCAGGATGCCGCACAGTTTCTCGATCGTCTTGACCGTGAATCGGATCGTCATCAATTCGGCGCTGATCGCCTGCTGCGCGCGGCTGTAGGCCGGCGACTGGTAGCCGTCCTTCTCGAACGCCTTGCGCATCTTGTCGAAGTTGATCTTGAGGGTGGCGAACTTCACCAGCGCCGCGGCCTTGAGTTCTTCGAGCTTCTTGGTCAGCGCCTTGCTGCCGCCCTGGCCGTCGTCGTCGTCTTCCTCATCGAAGAAGTCGACGTCTTCCTCGGCGACGTAGTCATCGGCTTCACCTTCGGACACGAAGCCATCGACCGCCTCGGAGATTTTCATCTCGCCCGCGCCAATCCGGTCGGCGTAGCTGAGGATCTCGGCGATCGTGGTGGGCGACGCGCTGATGGCCAGCATCATGGCCTGCAGGCCGCCTTCGATGCGCTTGGCGATTTCGATTTCGCCCTCGCGCGTGAGCAGTTCGACGGTGCCCATTTCGCGCATGTACATGCGCACCGGGTCGGTGGTGCGGCCGAACTCCGAATCCACCGTGGACAGCGCCGCTTCGGCCGCTTCCTCGGCTTCTTCTTCGGTGGCGGTGGTGGCACCTCCACCGGCAATCAGCAGCGTGGCGGCATCGGGCGCCTGCTCGTACACGGCAATGCCCATGTCGTTGAGCATCGAGACGATGGCTTCGAGGATTTCGTTGTCGACCAGCTTCTCCGGCAAGTGGTCGTTGATCTCCTGATGGGTCAGGAAGCCGCGCGTCTTGCCCATCTTGATGAGCGTTTTCAGCTCCTGACGACGCTTGGCAACCTCTTCTTCCGTCAGCGCGGTTTCGTCCAGGCCGAACTCGCGCATGAGCGCGCGCTCCTTGGCGCGCGACACCTTCATCCGCAGCGGTTTGACCTTGACTTTGGATTCGCTGTCATCCGTGGCATCGACTTCGACTTCGACTTCGACTTCGGGCTCTCCCTCCAGGTCGGCCTCCAGGTCGGAGAGATCGACATCGCTTTCCTCGCCTTTAACGAGGGCCTTGTCCTCGACCTTGGGCTTGCGCCCCGTCTTGCCCTTGGCGGCTTCCGCGACTTTGGCCTTGGGCGGCTGCTTCGGCGCCGCTTTGGCGAGCTTGTGTTTGTCCTCGGCCTTGGGGGCCTTGGCAGGTTTGGCGGGAGCGCTCTTCTTCGCGGTCATGCAATTCCTTGGATGTTGTTGGGCCGGGTACCCCGCGATCCGCTCACGGGATCGCCACCAGGCGGGCGAATTTCAGGCCGACCGCAGCCCGGTTCCTGCCGGGCCATTGCCGCCATCGAGCCTTCACGCCAAAACCTGTGTCGGACATTTGCTTCAGGGCGCGCGCGAGCGCACTTTCGCCTGAACATGGCCTTCGATTGAACGTGTCCATTCGGCAGTCCTTGCGGGTAAAGGTGGCCTTTGTTACTTCGACCCTGGATCAGAGGGTGGCCGGGGCCCGGAGGTGCCGCTGTCTTCTTTGACGCGCGCATCGAGCCCAAGATTATCCCCGAACGGTAAAGCATAGTCAAAATCATGGGGTTGGATGCCGAATGGCCATCGCAACCCCGGCGCTCTGGGCAGGCGCCCCATGCGCACGGAGCGCTTATTGGGCGGCTTTTTGGCGTTGCGCCACGCACGCTTTCAAGGCCGCCCGGCTGTCCATGAGTTGCTTGCAACGCCTTTGCGCATCAACCGACAAGGGGCCCGACTCGAACATCAGCTTGAGTTCTTCTTCCGTGTTCTGCAGGCGAAGTCCGTCCAGGGTCCGGTTCAGTTCGGCGCGGATGTCGGTCTGCGCTTCCGGGTCGTGGAACTGGGCGATTCGATCCAGCACCTTGATGCTGTTGTCGGCGCCTGGCGTGGCCAGGCCGCGCAGTTCGTTCATCAGAGCGGCCGGCGAGACGCTGCCGTGCTCCAGCAGTGTCCTTTCGACGCAGGCGAAATAGCGATCGTAGGGTTCCGGCTGGCCCGCCAGCATGTCGTGCGATTCATTGTCGAGATCGGCCCAGAGTTCGCTGCGATGGAGCAACAGCCACAAGGCCCGATCGAGCAGGTTGGCCGTGCCCAGGCTGACCCGCACGGGTCTGGGCGATGCCCTTTTGCGTGGCAAGTCGATGGCGGGGGCCCGCCGCGTCGTGGTCGTGTCCCACAGCGACAACAACTCGGTCGAATCCAGTCGACCGCGCGATGCGAGTTCAGCGAGCACCTGGAGTTTGAGCGCACCTTCGGGCAGAGCCGACCACAGCGGGCGGGCGTTGGCCAGCATGTGGGCACGGCCCTCGGCGTTTTCCAGGTCGCAACCTTCGTTGGCGGCCTCTGCGATCTGTCGCGACAGTGGCACGGCCTCGGTGACACAACGCTCAAACGCCGCAGCGCCGTGCTCGCGCACGTACGAGTCAGGGTCGTGCTCGGGTGGCAGAAACAAGAACCTGACGGTGCGGGTGTCGCTGGCATGCGGCAGGCTGGCCTCCAGGGCGCGACGCGCGGCACGTCGTCCAGCGCCATCGCCGTCGAAACTGAAGACGACCGAATCGGTGAACCGAAAGAGCTTCTGAACATGGTCCGCCGTGCACGCCGTCCCCAGCGTGGCCACGGCGTTCGTGAAGCCGGATTGAGCCAGCGCCACGACGTCCATGTAGCCTTCGACGACCAAGGCATGGCCGTGCTGGCGCAAGCCATTGCGGGCTTCATGCAAGCCGTACAACTCGCGGCCCTTGCTGAAGAGCGGGGTTTCGGGCGAGTTGAGGTATTTAGGTTCGCCCTGATCGAGCACGCGCCCGCCGAAGCCGATCACATCGCCCTGAACCGAGCGGATCGGAAACATGATGCGGTCTCGGAAGCGGTCGTAGCGCTTGCGCGACGCTTCGTCCTGGGACGCGCCCTCCTGCGCAATGACCATGCCGCTTTCTTCCAGCAACGGGTCGTCGTACGCCGGGAAGACACTCGCCAGGCCGCGCCAGCCGTCGGGCGCGTACCCCAGGCCGAATTGCGCGGCCACCTCGCCACTCAAGCCGCGCCGCTTCAGGTAGTCAACGGCGCGAGGACTGTCCTTGAGCTGGCGACGGTAGTGCTCGGCAGCCTTGGCAAGGACCTCGGTCAAGGTCGCGCGCCGCTGCTTCGCCGCATTCGCCCGTTCGCGTTCGGCCGGTGAACTTTCGTCCTCGGGGACGCTCATGCCGACTTGCTGGGCGAGGTCGCTCACCGCTTCGACAAACGTGGCGCCGGTGTGCTCGACCAGGAATCGGATCGCGTCGCCGCTGGCTCCGCAACCGAAGCAGTGATAGAACTGCTTGCTCGGGCTGACCGAGAAACTGGGCGACTTTTCAGCATGAAACGGGCACAGCCCCATCAGGTTGGCGCCGCCCTTTTTGAGTTGCACGTGGCGACCGACGACATCGACGATGTCGACCTTGGCCAGCAAATCGTGCACGAAGGCGACTGGAATCATGGCTTCAGTCTAAGCGCGGCGGCGGCGCGCGCGGGCGCCGCTCGATGCCGGCGACCCCGGACTTCTTGCCAGCGCCCTTGCGCCCGAGGTGGCAATGCGTCAGCGGCTCGGTGCGACTGCCATCGAAGAGATTCCCGGATAGTTGTGAACCCAGGCGAACACGTCGGCGGCTGGCATGGCCGGCGCGATGCCATTGCCCTGTCCGATGTCGCAGCCGGCATCGATCAGCGCCTGCGCCTGCTCCAGGGTTTCGACCCCTTCGGCAACCACGGTGCAGCCGAAGGTCCGGGACAGGCCGATGACGCCTTCGACGATGGCCATGCCCTGCCGGTCGTTGAGCATGTTGACGACAAAGGACCGGTCGATCTTCAGCATGTCCAGCGGCAGGCGCTTGAGATAGGTCAGCGTGGAGTAGCCGGTGCCGAAATCGTCCAGCGCAAATCGCACGCCCAGTGCCCGGCATTCCTCCATCAGGCCGCAGGTGAAATCGATGTCTGCGAGCGCGGTGGTTTCAAGCACCTCCAACACCAGCCGGTCCGCCACGGGAAAGCGCTGACCAGCCAGCAGTTCGGCCAGTTTGCTGGCGAACATCGGGTCTTGCAAATGGCGCGCCGACACATTGATGCTGACCGTGAGGTCCAGCCCCATGATCTGCCAATTCGCGAGTTGTTCGATGCCTTGTCGAAGAACCCAGTCACCCACGGCGGAACCCAGCTCGGTCTGCTCGATGAGCGGCAGGAAATGAGCCGGCGTGAGCAGGCCCTGTTCCGGATGGTTCCAGCGCAACAGAGCCTCCATACCCAGCACCCGGCCGTCGCGCAGATCGACCTTGGGTTGGAAATGCAGGCGCAGCTCATTGGCATTCAAAGCCTCCTGAACCCTGCCCAATTCGGCGAAGCGTGCTTCGGCCAGGCGTTCGTGTTCGGCGTCAAAGAACTGGCAGACGTTGCGCCCGGCCCGCTTCGCGTCATGCATGGCGTGATCGGCATGGCGCAGCAGGGTTTCGGCGTCGGCGTTGTCCAGCGGGTACAGCGTGGCCCCGATGCTGGCCGTCACGACCACCGGGGCGGCGCCCGACGACAGATCGAACGGCAGTCCGACCATCTGCAGGATTCTGTCGACCGCCAGACGACTTTCTTCGACGCTGACCGTGCGCAACAGCAACACGAACTCGTCGCCGCCGATGCGCGCGAGCAGATCGTCACCGCTGGCCGAGGTTCGCAGCGACTTGCGCAGGCGTTCGGCCAACTTGAGCAGCAATTGATCACCGGCGTCGTGACCGAGCTGCTCGTTGATGGGCTTGAAGTGGTCCAGGTCGAGTGAGCACACCGTCAGCAGACTGCCATCGCGCTTGCTGGTGGCCAGCGCTTCCAACAGCAAACCCGTGAGCCGAACTCGGTTGGACAGGCCCGTCAACTGGTCGAAACGCGCATGGCGCTGCAATTGGACGAACTGCTGGCGCGACTGGGTGATGTCGGTGACCGCCAACACGAGGTTCTGAACCAGCCCGTCGCCGCCCTTCACGGCCGAGACGGTGGTGGCGAGCGTGCGGCCTTGGCCGTTGTGTCCGCGCGTTGTGACCTCTTCGCGCCAAACGCCGCTGGACGCTAGGGCGGCTTGAATTCTGGCCTGCGCATCGGCCTCGGGGGACCCCGGCGTTGCGTTTCGCAGCAAGGCCGGAACCTGCCCCAGAAGCTCTGTCGGCGACTGGCCGGTGATCTGGAAATAGCGCGAATTTGCCTGCAAGGCCCGGTGCTGCGCGTCTGTGATCAACAGCCCCTCGTTCCGGATTTGGAACAGGTTTTCGAACAGACGCTGCTGCTCACGCGCCGCCTGGCGCTGGGAGAGATCGCGCGCCAGGAAAGCCATGCTCAGTGGCGCACCTGCGGCATCGCGGTCGATGACGAATGCGCGCAACTCAAACGGCAGCCAACCACCGGCCTTGGTCAAAAGTCGGCAATCAACCTTGCCGTCGGCGGCACCGGAAGAGCGCAATGGCTCGAATGATCGCTTGACGGCGGCAAGATCGTCGGGGTGGACCTGTTCCCAGAAGGATCGAACCGTTGGGCCGAATTCCTGGGACGCATAGCCCAACATGTCTAGCCAGGTTGCTGAGACGTCCAAGCGGCCACTGCGCACGTCAAGCTCCGCCACACCCGTGTCAAACGCCTGCAGCGCCGCGCGCCATCGGCTTGCGGAGCCGGTCAGCTTGCCGACCAGGGTCGTCATCAGCGGGGGAATGGCCATCAGCGTGAAAAGATAGCCGCACAGAATCGCCGCGCCTTGAGGCATGTCGGCCGCCTCCGGCGGCGGTCCTCCAATGACGAGCGCCAGGACAGCCCCGATGCCGACAAGCAAAGCCGCAGACGCGGCGGCGAACATGCCTTTGCGTGCCGCAAGCCAGCCCACCAGGAGGTGCGGAAGCAGCATCAACGGCACAAGCATGAACTGGGCTTCGGTGGACACCGCAACGGCCAACGACCCAAAGGCCACGAGGCCCGTGGATGCCAGCAGTTTGCCCGGCCACCCCGACCACCCGACGCCTTGGGCGAAATAGGCGCGAGACAGCGTCAGCAAGGGTATGCCGACGGCCACGATGCCCATCGCGTGGCCCGACCAGGCGCCAAGCCACGCCATCGGCGCCAGGCTCCAAGGCAAGGCGCCGCTCAGGGCCAACAGCAAAACTCTGGCCCCTGCAGGGAGCCACATAACCGCTGTGCCGACGGCAACATATTTCCAAAGGTCGGGATGCAGATCAATCGAGATACTGAACTTTCCTTGACGCAACAAGGACGCCGCCAAGGCCGGTCCCAAAGTGTCAAAGAGCGCCAGTGACCCGGCAAGCCAGGGCGGCTGGCCCGAACCCAGCCCAAGGATCACAGAGCCGATCCAA